>CAYWAT010000052.1:13188-17565 GCA_964456305.1 uncultured Polyangiales bacterium
CGCAGCGCTTCACGGGCGAGATAACTGCCTTTGATGCGCCACTGCGGCGAGTTAATCACTAAGGCTGCAAGGGCGATGGTAGGTTTCTCAACTGGCGCAAAGCCAACCCACCACGAGAACATGTAGCCCTTATAAGCCGAGCGCCCATTGAGGCTGCCTGTCTTGCCAGCGACGCGAATATTGGGCAAAAAGGGTCGGTTTTTCCGGTCGAAAAAGGCCTGCCGCGCGGTTCCTCTCGTCACGGTATATTCCATCATACGAGACAGAATGGAGGCCGTTCTGCGCGAAATCACCTGGCGAAAAGGCTGTTTCTTGACTGGGTACACGCGTGAACGCGAACCGTGCTGATAGGACTCAGCGATAAAGGCGTGGGGCATATTTCCCTCATTCGCCACTGTGGCAGCGATCAATGCCCCGTGCAGAGGGGAAAGATGCATATGCCAAAACCCTGCTGCAGTCCGGGCAAACTCTAGATCGTTGGCAGGCACATTCGCGGCGCTTGCAGAAGAGGGCAGGTCAAAGGGGGGAATCTGACCAAACGCAAATGCAGACGCATAGCGACGAAGTAACGCGGGGCTTAGATGCTTCAACGCGAGCCGGGCAAACACAGGGTTGATCGACTGACCTAACGCCTCTGCCAAGGTTGCGCATTGTCGGTCTCTTTTGGCACTAGCCTTAAGATGACTAGCGTCGATGCCGTGCAGGCCACCGTGATAACAAACTCTCTTGGTAGGCAAAACACGCTGATCGATGAGTGCAGCACTGGTCACAATCTTAAAAATAGAAGCTGCTGGGGGGATAGCATCGCGCGCAAGATCCACCTTGGCATGCCTCGGACCAAGACTGTGATTGACATAGGCAAGCGTGCGACCCGAGCTGGGCTCTAGGGCGACCAAAGAACCGTAGGGAACTTCGTAATGCTGGAGCTTCTTGTTGATGTGCTGCTGCAAACCCGCGTTCAGGGTAAGCACTGCATGCCCCTTTTGGGGCAGACGAACGATGTACTTGCCATCTTTTAGACGCATGGTGTCGAGCGCTATCTGCTGCCGTGGATCCACAGCCGCGCTCTTAGGCTTCGTAGCACTCTGACGACGCAACGAATCGCGTTGTCGAGACGTTGATGATTTGGGCCTCTCCTCAGCAATGCTTTGGACAACGATTACTGCGACGACCACCATCGCCATGGCCAAGAGCAGGGCCATACGCTTGCTTCGCTTCAACGTCACAATGGCGGGAAGGCTATGATTGACAGATTCGCTTGTCAAACGACGAGAGGCTGAACACACTAGCTCCCCATGAGCACAGAGCCTCTTCTCACCTTTGATTACCGCTATGCGGTGGACACGCACATAGGGCGCGGTGCGGCGCTTTCAATGGCTCAGTTAGAGCGCGAAGCAGAAGGTGTTGCGCCACTGGTTCAGCACGTATGCGACGAGGCGGATAACAACACGGTGGGCTTTTGGTCTCTGCCTTTTGACGAATCAACAGCCCGAGCCATCCAAACGCAAATCAGGGAGTTGCCAAACACTTGGCAGCACGTTCTTGTTTTGGGCATAGGCGGCTCTTCTCTTGGTGCACGCACTATTTATGAAGCGCTTGCGGGCTCTAAACCTCAAATGCAGTTGCACTTCCCCGACAATAGCGATCCTTGGGCGCTGCAAGACCTACTCACAAGCTTGCCACCCACAAACACCTGTGCACTTGTGGTGTCAAAATCAGGCGGTACAGTCGAAACAGCAGCTCAGTTTCTAGTAATACAAGAGTGGTTTGACACTCGCCTGGGCAAAGCCGATGCGTGGCATGATCGCGTAATCGCCATCACTGATCCCGAGCAGGGATCCTTGCGCAAGCTGGTTAACGATAAGACGCTGCGTGCCTTTAACATTCCTCCCAACGTTGGCGGACGCTTCTCTGCCCTGAGTCCCGCAGGCATGCTACCTGCGAGCTTGGCAGGTATCGACGTGCTCGCCTTGCTCGAGGGTGCCAAACGCATGTCCACCTTATGCCGACGTACTAAGGTTATGGAAAACCCAGCAGCTTTGTACGCATTGCTCCATGTCACCCAGCATCGGCTCTTTGGGCGCTCCTTGCATGTCATGATGCCTTATGCTGATGCCCTGCGTGCCTTTTCCTCTTGGTTTGTACAACTCTGGGCAGAAAGCTTGGGCAAGCGACATGATACGCAATCCCGTCTGGTAGAGCAGGGACCCACACCCATCGCCGCAGTGGGTGCCACAGACCAACATGCCCAACTTCAGCTTTTTGTTGAGGGGCCTCGAGATAAGATGGTTACCTTTATTCGCGTTGCCCAAACGGAGCGCGATCTGGCGATTCCTGGGCAAGCAGGCGATCACGCGTATCTGGGCAAGCATACACTGCAAGAGGTGCTTAATGCGCAGCACACGGGCACCGCATTAGCGCTTGCTCGCGATGGGCGGCCCAGTGTAAGCCTAGAGATTCCTGCCATGACGCCGCAAAGCCTAGGCGCGCTGATATTTTTCTTCGAAGCCGCTACGGCTTATGCGGGTGCTTTCTATGGAATTAATCCCTTTGACCAACCTGGGGTGGAAAAAGCCAAAAAGATCACCTCTGCATTGCTAGGCAAACCCGGTAGTGATGCTGACCCCGACGCGGCACACGCATTTGCACCTAGCGCTCAACGCATGGACTTGGCCTAAGTCTCGCGGTTCATGATAGAAATCGGTTAGACTAGTTCCATGTCCGATTTCGAGGGGCACGAGCACACTCACCAGACCGTGGTCACAGCGGTTAATGACCCTGTGCAGGTGCCCAAAGTGCATACGCAAGCCTGCCTTGTCGTCATTTACGGCAAGGATCTCGGCAAACGAATTTTGCTCCGTCGCCAGGGTGCTGTGACCATCGGACGGTCATCCGCAAACGACATCCAAATCGACCAAGAGAGTGTTTCCCGTAACCACTGTCGTTTGGTATGCGACGGAGAACTGTATCGCATCATCGATAATCAATCGACAAATGGCACCTACATTAACGATGAGCTTATCGATGACTCAACGCTCAACGACGGCGATCAAGTTAAGATCGGCCAAACACTTCTCAAGTTCATTCGCAGCGGCAATATAGAGACACAATACCACGAAGAAATTTACAAATTAATGACCACGGATGGTCTCACTCAAGTCGCTAACAAACGCTATTTCGACGAGATTCTCGACAAAGAGATCGACCGTTCAATGCGTTATGAACGTTTCTTTTCATTGATGATTCTTGATATCGATCACTTTAAAGAAATCAACGATACCTATGGGCACTTGGCAGGTGATTCCGTATTGCGACAGCTCGGACATTTGATTCAAGAACGTGTGCGTCGTCATGACATCGCCGCTCGCACGGGAGGCGAGGAGTTTGCGATTTTGCTGCCTGAAATCGACGAACAAGGGGCGGTGATACTGGCAGAGGATTTACGCCAGCTTATTTCAAAAACATCGTTCCCCTTCGAAGGGACGTCTATCAACATCACGGTTAGCATTGGCATTGCTCAAATGACATCGGAAAATCGCAACCGCGATGCGATTGTCCAAGCTGCTGACCAAAAATTATATGAAGCGAAAAACAGTGGCCGCAATCGCGTTTGTCATTAATCGAAAAGCCAACTCATCCGCACTGATATGTTGAGATAAAGAGGATCGACCTCTTGAGATGACAAGGAAAAAGGCAGAACGTACAAGCGTGCGTCTAAGCCAATGACCCAGTTAATGCTGAGGATATAATCGATTCCCACGACTGCATGAGCGGCGATATCGCTTTCGACTTTATGGCGCGGAAGTAAAAGCAACGCGTCAAGACCCGCGCCAAAAAAAGGCACCCATTCCAGCACATCGAGAATGTACAGCAGCTCGCCGCCAAGAATGCCTACGTGTAAATCGGCGTCAGCACCTGGATGGTAGTTCCACGCTAGCTCTCCACGCAGAGTCCAGATGTCATCGATTCCCCACGATGCACCTCCACGAATGCCTATCCCTGCAGAGGATCCGGGAATATCATCAAAAGCCTGCGCATAGCCAATGCCAAAGTCGATACTGCCACGATCCTCATAAGCATAGGCATGGCCCGCCAGAATAAGACCGATGAGCATCCCACCGAAGAGAGTCCTTAGACACGAATACGAGGTTGGCATGGGCAGGTGCACCATAGCAGCTCTATCAGGGAGTGTGGTATTGACTTCACCGGATGGATTTGTATGGTCTCGCGCAGCCATGCCAGAGTCTCAACATAACGATAGCGACACGGCCAACGCCGCCCCAGATTCACAATCTGCACCCATCACTCCAGGTCAGCGCTTGGCTGCGGAAAAGAGTGCTAAAGCCAGCCGCAAGCAACAAAAGCGTGAGCAGCAGT
>CAYWAT010000053.1:0-17481 GCA_964456305.1 uncultured Polyangiales bacterium
CGCGCCATGGGCGTGGATATCGAAGAGCAATCAACGTCGGGATCTGCTGAACTCATCGTTAAAGGCGTTGGCCTTCATGGCTTGAAGCAGGCGCCGGAGGCAATCGATTGCGGTAACTCGGGTACCACAATGCGCATCCTTACCGGTCTGTTGTCGGCGCAACCATTTCGCTCTCAACTAGTTGGCGATGCCTCCCTCTCAGGGCGTCCTATGGGAAGGGTGATCGCCCCTCTGAAGGCACGCGGTGCACGTATCGAGGGCAAGTCTGGATCCAAAGCTAAGGACATCTATCCCCCCCTTGTCATCGAAGGCTGCTCTCCTGATACACCATCCTCCGCAACGCTCGAGTATACGCTGCCTGTGGCCAGCGCTCAGGTTAAGAGCGCACTCTTGCTGAATGGCCTTTATGCTCAGGCGCCCACAATTTTGGCAGAGCCCGCACTATCGCGGAACCATACTGAAAACATGCTTTCGGCTCTAGGCGTTCCCTTAGTTGCTCGAGGCACTCACATCGAGCTTAATCCCGCTGATTGGAACCCATCCTGGCCTGCTTTTGACTGGACTATCCCCGGCGATCCCTCAAGCGCAGCTTTTGTGCATGCTGCTGTGCATATATGCTCTGCAAGTGATGTAACGATTGCTGGATTATGTATTAACCCAACCCGTACGGGCTTTCTCGATGCCTTAACGCATATGGGCGATGAGCCTGGTCTCGAAGAGGCACAGCAAACACCTTTTAACGAATCAATTGCCGATCTGCACGTGACGCATCGCTCTCTACATGGATGCTGCGTCGATGGTTCTTTAGTGGTGCGCATGATTGATGAGATTCCCGCTTTTTGTGCACTTGCAGCCTATGCCGATGGAGTGACCGAGATCCGCGATGCCGCTGAACTGCGCGTCAAGGAAAGTGATCGCATTCACGTTATGGTCAACGTATTGAAATCCTTTGGCGTGACCTGTGAAGAGTTGCCCGATGGTATGGTTATTCATGGTGCTTCCACGCCTTTGAAGGCTGCCCGGGTTCACAGCCATGGCGATCATCGCATTGCAATGGCCGCAACTCTTTTGGCGTTGGGCGCTGAAGGTGAGTCCTGCATCGATGACGTTGATTGCGTAGATACCAGCTTTCCCGGTTTTGCTTCTCTCCTTAATGAACTAGGGGCAACGATTGATGTCGACGCCTCCATCGCGTCATGAATGCCATCGCGTCTGACTGCGTTGTGATCGCGATTGATGGTCCGGCAGGTTCAGGCAAGAGTACGGCAGCACGCACGTTGGCACGTCATTTGGGGTATGCCTACCTCGACACAGGGGCTCTTTACCGCGCCGTCGCTTTTGCTGCCCAAGAGCGCGCGATTGCTTGGGATGACGAAAAAGCCCTTGCGCTTATGCTATCGGAATTATGCCTCGAGTTAGATCAAGACGATTCGGGAGAAGCCGTTGTTCGCATTGATGGGCAGTTCCATAAAGACACGTTGCGTCATAACGCTATTTCGCAGGGTGCAAGTGTGGTCTCAAAGCAGCATGCTGTGCGCGATGCGCTTCTACACCATCAACGCGCTCAAACATGGACGAATCAGGGCCTGGTTGCAGATGGTCGCGATATGGGAACGGTTGTCTTTCCACAGGCTGCGTTGAAAGTCTTTCTCACCGCATCCATCGAAACTCGTGCGCAACGACGGCAGGCTGACTTGGAGACGCGCGGAGAGCTTTTTCCCTTAGAGAGTATTCGCGCCGATATCGAAGCGCGTGATGCTCAAGATTCCCAACGCGCTATTGCACCCATGAAAGCTGCTCGTGATGCGATCATCATCCATACCGACGGTAAAGATGCTCATCAGGTTGTTGAAGTATTGAGAAAATTGGCTTTTGAACGGTTACCTTCGGTTGCTTTATCGCAAGAATAGAGCAAACTACGCCCTCTCATACAGACGTTGTGCAAACGCTCGCCATCGCCAGTCACCGATAATGTTTGACATGGATCACAAGCCTTGCTAGTTGGCGGCGTTATTGCAGTTGAAAGGTTTATTGCATCACATGACTCAATCGATTCAGACGGAATCTAGTTCCTCGGAAAACTTTGCTCAGCTTTTTGAATCTTCGGTAGAACGTGTCGACCAGCTTAAAGAAGGTGACGTCGTTAATGGAACCGTCATCAAGGTCAACGACAACACAATCATCGTAGACATTGGCTACAAGTCTGAGGGCGTGATCGCAGTCTCTGAATTCACCACCACCAACGGAGCAGTGCAAGTACAGCCAGGAGACATCGTCGAGGTGTTGATCGAGGCAAAGGAAGACGACGATGGACTTGTCTCCCTCTCCAAGGAAAAGGCAGATCGGCTAAAAGTTTGGGATGAGATTAGTGAAGCATGTGAACGCAACGAGCTCGTCGAAGGAACCATTACCTCGCGTGTCAAGGGAGGGCTCGCGGTCACGATTCGAGGCGGCGTAAAAGCTTTCTTGCCTGGGTCTCAGGTTGACCTTCGTCCTGTACGTAACCTCGATAAGATGCTCGGCCAGACCTATCCTTTTAAGGTCATCAAGTTCAATAAAAAGCGGGGCAATATTGTTCTTAGCCGTCGTGCACTCCTTGAGGAGGAGCGCAGCGAGCTCAAGCAGCAGACCCTTGAAAATCTCCAAGAGGGTCAAGTTGTGGAAGGAATTATCAAGAACATCACCGAGTACGGTGCATTTGTCGACTTGGGTGGTATTGACGGACTTCTTCATATCACCGATATGAGTTGGGGACGCGTGACCCATCCGAACGAAATGTTCAATATGGGCGACAGAGTCACCGTCAAGGTGCTCAAGTATAACGCAGATACCGAGCGCGTATCGCTTGGCCTCAAGCAAACAACGGATGATCCTTGGCAAAACGCTACGGTCAGTTATCCAGCCGGCAAGAAAGTCCAAGGTAAGGTTGTTTCGCTTACCGATTATGGCGCCTTCGTAGAAATGGATGAGGGCATTGAAGGTCTCATCCACGTTAGCGAGATGTCATGGAGTAAGCCAAAGCATCCTTCAAAGATCCTTGAGGTAGGGCAGGATGTTGAGTGTGTCGTACTTGATATCGATGCACAGAACAAGCGCATTAGCCTTGGTCTCAAGCAGCTTGAGCCTGATCCATGGTCGCGTTTTGTCCAGTCTTACAACCCTGGCGATATTATTCGCGGCAAGGTGCGCTCTATCACCGACTATGGTGTGTTCATCGGGATCGAAGATGGCGTGGACGGTATGGTACACAAATCAGACCTGAGCTGGTCCGATCGCATCACTAATCCAGCGGAAATCTACCAAAAAGGCGATGAGGTTGAGGCTATTATTCTATCTATCAACCACGACGAAAATCGCGTATCTCTTGGTATCAAGCAACTTTATGAAGATCCATGGTCCTATGCATCGGACCGCTATGCGATCGGCACTATCCTCGAGGTTCGATTGGTTGAGTTTGATAAGAACGGCTGCTTCGTTGAACTTGAGCGTGGTCTCGAAGGGTTTGTCGAAGATATCGAATTTACCCAGGCGGTTAGAGATATCGAATCGAAGTCAGAGGTTGGTGCAATCCTAAAGTCGGAAATTATTTCTCTCGACTCGCATGGCAGGAAAATCACTCTTTCATTCAAAGACCTTGAAGACCGAGAAATTAACTTTGATCCTAGCAAAACAGCTGGACTGTCGGAGAACAAGCGACGCATAGGCCCCAGTGGTAAGCTAAGCGCTACAACTTTGGGCGATGTTCTCAAGGACAAGCTCAGTGGACTATCGATCAACGACGAAACCAAAGAGCAAGAAGAAGACTCTGAAGCTTCCTCAGACGATACAACTGCATCACAAGCGTAGTCTGTCAGAGGGGCATATTTGCAGAGACCTTGAAGATAAGTCCTAGATCACATCAACAACTAAGTGACGAGGAAGCTGCGCTTGCGCGCGTAGCTTCATTAGTCGAATCCATCAAGTCACTTGCGCCCGATGAACTGATCGATTCTAAAAGAAGTGACGTCTGTCGATACATTGTTGATACTGCCAATCGCTATGCCTTGGGTTCTTTAGGCGCCTACTTTAGCCTTAATCAGGCAATCGCTTATCGGGCTTTGGGCAAATCTGATGAGGCCGAACGTTCTTATCAAGAGGCTCTACATCGTTGTCCTGATAAAGGCTGGTGGTACTTTGAACAGGGGCTTTTCTACAAATGGAAGGGCAAGTGGCAAGATGCCTTTGATTCTTTTAACCAGGCTGCCCGATATCTAGGCGATCACAAGCTCATTACTTGGAACCAAGGAATATGTGCCACCTCTCTAGGCTATGCAAAGCATGCTCAAAAAGCATGGCAGTCTTTGGGACTAAAAACTTGCTTACGTGAATCTGGAGACTGGGGTGTTCCCGATCTCGACCTTGCTAATATAAGAGTGCCTATTGTCGAATCTAAAATGCAGCAATGGTTGCCTAACTCCTTATCTATCGATAATGACCCAAAGCAGCAGCATTTTGAGCAATTGATCGTTGCTCCTCAAAGCCCTTGTTACGGTGTTGTTGTAAGCCCTTCATTCCATCAGGAACATGTTGATTATGGCGATCAAGTGATATGGGACCACCATCCAGTATCGGTACGGCGTAGGGAAGACAAACTTTTACCCTGTTTCCCTATTCTCAGCGTTGTAAGCAAGGGAGAAGCGCTTAGTTTGCCTTGTCTCATATCTGATTCGCAGGGAATGAAAAGTTTATTCGAAGAGGCTCTAGGCGATATGGCGAATCTATTTGTAGCACTGCAAAAGTCGCAGTGTCTTTATGGCAAGATAGTGGTTTATCAACGCTCTGCCCTGCCAAAGTTGGCCTTACTTATAGAGCGTTTCACTCAATCACATCGGCATTTTCGTATTTCCATACCGAGGCTTCATGAGTTTATGGGTAACACCAAACAAGCAGGAATAGACCATCGGTTATGGCAAGCGTTGGAGCCAAGTTCCGTCTAAGATTCTTTACTCTTGGCGCGCCAGTCTTAGTTAGCGTCTTCTTGTGCTTTTACTTCTTCTTCATCGGTAGCTGCTGCGCCTGCGTCGTTGTTTTCATCGGCACTCATGGGTGCGTTTTCTGTCGCTTTGGCTGTATTTTTATCCTTGTCGGCAGGCGGCTTCCCGATGATCTCTTCGCGTGTTTCGATTTGTTTGGCTGCTTCATCCAAGGCTTTTTCACTGCGCGATGAAAGATATGCCAAGGTTACCGATAAAATCATAAAAAGAGCCGCGCAGATTGCTGTCAGTCGTGTGAGAAAGTTACCTGCTCCTGAACCGCCAAAAACCGTTTGACTACTTCCGCTAAGACCTGCTCCTAAACCGCCGCCTTTACCTGCCTGCAGTAAGACAACAAGAATTAGGAATAAACATACCATTACGTAAATTACAGAAAGAAATGTAAACATTGCTTAGTTTTCTCCGAGCTCGATAGCCGTTTGAATAATAGCTAAAAACGAGTCTAGGTTAAGAGAGGCTCCACCAATTAGTGCACCATCAATATCGGGTTGTTCCAAAAGATGGCGAACATTGTCGGGTTTAACACTGCCGCCATAAAGAACCTGGGTTGTGTTGGCGCGGTCACCGCAATGCTTGTGCAGCAATTCTCTTATGTTGCCATGTACATCCTGAGCGTCCTGAGCGCTTGCGGTTTTTCCGGTACCGATGGCCCATACGGGTTCGTAGGCAATGGCGAAAGAACCCAAATCAAGAGGCAAGTCAGTCAGGACTGCACTGAGTTGTTGCGTGATGACTTGTAGCGTGGACCCTTGTTGGCGCTGCTCTAGGGTTTCACCCACGCAAATGATGGGTTTGAGCCCATGGCGCAGTAACGCCTCGGCTTTTTTGGCTACCCATGCATCGGTCTCAGCAAATAGCTGTCGCCGTTCGGAGTGTCCGACGATACACCAGGAACACCCTGCATCACGCAATAGAGATGGGCTTAATTCACCTGTGAATGCGCCAGAGTCTTGCCAGTAAACATCTTGTGCTGATAGCTGGATGGGGCTGGACTGCGTTATGGCATCAAGACTTGCTAGCGCTGTAAATGTAGGCGCAATAACAACCTCAACCTTAGTCAGCGAGGGAAGCGCTTGTGCAAGATCTTGAGTAAAGGTTTTGGCTTCTGCGATCGACTTGTTGAGTTTCCAGTTGCCGGCGATGAGAATACGACGTGTTGTCATTGGATTTAAAGTGGATGTGTAGAATGAAACGTTTTACTGACTCATGAGTGCCTGTACGCCAGGGAGAGCTTTACCTTCTAAAAACTCCAGCGAAGCACCGCCACCTGTAGAGACATGGTCCATCTGTTGAGCAAGCTTAGCTTGTTGAACGGCAGCAACACTATCACCTCCTCCGACTACGCTAAATCCAGGACATTCTGCGGCTGCTTTTGCTAACGCGAAAGTTCCTTCTGCAAAAGGAGAGCGTTCAAATAGTCCCATGGGTCCATTCCAGAAAAAGGTTTTGGCACCCTGAATGACCTTGGCATACTGGACTGCGGTTTGAGGGCCAATATCAAGTGCCATGCTGTCACTGGGTACCTCACTAACGGGCACAGCGTGTGCTCGCGTGTCTTCCAATGATTTAGCAACACGCAGATCGATAGGTAGCAACAGGTCAACGCTTTGTTGCTCGGCTTTTTGCATCAAACTGCGAGCCAAGGCCAGCCGGTCCTGTTCCACAAGACTTTTGCCTAACTCGAGCCCTTTGGCAGCTAGGAAGGTATTGGCCATTGCCCCACCGATCAGCATGGTGTCGACGTATTTCCATAGCTCCTCGATCACCTTGATCTTATCGCTTACCTTGGCTCCGCCAAGAGCGGTAACATAGGGTTTCTGAGGAGATGAGCGGAGCTTGCTTAGCTTTTCAAGCTCCGAGCACATGAGAAAGCCAGCTGCCTTGAAGGGGACCAGGGAGGGCAGGGCGTCCACCGATGCATGCGCGCGATGGGCTGCTCCAAAAGCATCGTTAATGTAAAGGTCTGCCAGTTTTGCTAACTGGCGAGCGAAGGCTTGATCGTTTTTCTCTTCACCAGCATGAAAGCGCAAGTTCTGCAAGAGGGCTACCTGGCCATCGCGAAGCGAGTCAACAACGTGTTCGGCATCTTCACCAATGCAGTCATCCACAAACACCACTTCCCCGTTTTCAAGCAGCTCTGCCAAGCGTTGGGCGACAGGCTCTAGAGAAAGCTCGGGATTTACGGATCCTTTGGGTCTTCCCAGATGAGAGAGTAAAAGCACTCGTCCTTGCTTCGACAAAACATGTTGGATGGTAGGCAAGGCTGCTCGGATGCGCGTATCGTCGGTGACTACGCCTTTATCGATGGGGACGTTAAAATCGACGCGAATCAATACGCGCTTAGATGCAAGCGCAAGCGATTCGAGGGTTGGAATGCGCTCGATCATCAGTTTTGCGAAGTTACACGCACGAGGTCGAGCATACGGTTAGAGAAGCCCCACTCGTTGTCATACCAACTTTGCACTTCAACCAAATCCCCTTCGATCACCTGTGTTTGAGCGGCGTCGACAATTGAAGAATGGCTGTTGCCTAAGAAGTCTGAGGATACTAAGGGGCGCTCTTCGTAGCCGAGGATGCCACGCAGCTTACCATTGGCGGCCTCTTTCAAAGCTGCGTTAACTTGATTGCGATCGCACGATTTAGCGACGGAGGCAGTTAAGCAAACGATAGACACATTGGGCGTTGGCACCCGAATCGCCGTACCATCGAGCTTGCCTTTGAGTTCAGGCAATACCAATCCTATGGCTTTGGCAGCACCCGTTGAAGCGGGAATCATCGATATACCAGCAGCGCGTGCGCGTCTCAAGTCAGAGTGAGGCAAATCCAAAACACGCTGGTCGTTGGTATAGGAATGCACCGTGACCATATGCCCTTTCACGATACCAAAGGTGTCATGCAACACCTTGGCAATGGGTGCGAGGCAGTTGGTTGTGCATGAAGCATTACTGATGATCTTATGCTTTGCCGCATCGAAAACATCCGTATTGATACCAACACAAAAGGTGCCATCGATATCGCTATCACCAGGTGCACTGATAATGACCCGTTTCGCTCCTGCATCGAGGTGCTTTTGAGCTTTGGCTTTACTGCGGAAGATGCCGGTGCACTCAAGCACAACGTCGACATTCCATTCTTTCCAGGGAAGCTTAGTGGGGTCAGGCTCAGCACTTACCGGGATTTTGCTATCATTAATACGCAGCGCCTGAGTATCTGCTTCGACATTGGCAGATAATGTGCCGTGGACCGAGTCATATTTGAGTAAATGCGCGAGAACGGAGGCATCGGTTAGATCGTTAATGCCAACCAGTTCGATATCTTTTTGTGAGCTGTTTAACAGACTGCGAGTGACGCAACGACCGATACGACCAAAGCCATTGATTGCAATGCGCATAACTTATATCTCCTTGTACGAGGTCCAGGTTGTCTAGGTAGTACCGTGCTGAGTCACTAGGTCAAGTCGCATGTGTTGAATTTTAAACACTTCCGATGGTGTTGCGATTGCCTTCGCTTTGCTTGCAACCCTCTATACCTATCGGGTATAGCCATCTTGCATGAAAACCACCTCTCGGACGCCGTCGTTGGAACAACTGCGTAGCCAGGCTGAGCATGCCCTGCGTCATTCGCATCGTCGACAAACGATTACCCCCTTGCTCAATAGAATCCTCAATCTGTGTGACGAGGGTAGCGAAGATGCAGTGTTTGCGCACCATCACCTCGCTGAGTGCCTGTTGGAGCAGAATCCTTGGCAAGCCGCGCTGCACTTGCGCAAGGTGATTCGCGTTGGTGCCGACGATGATACGACACATGCTCTTTTAGGCTTATGCTTTGCGTTACTAAGGCACTTCCGCGCATCTGTTTCAGCATATCGGCGTGCACTCAATACGAGCCCTCACAACCCTTGGTATCACCACAACTGCGGTCATTTGTTAGATGTTGCGCTGGACGAGCCAGAGTTAGCCGAAGCACATCTGAGAAGGGCAGCGAGTTTACATGGCGAGGACCATGAGATTCAGGCCTCGCTGGCTCATTGTTTGGCCCGTTGTCAGCAGTATGGCGAAGCGCAGCAATGCATTCGCAAAGCATTGAGTTTGGAGCCTAAACACCGCACTCACAAGCTTGTCAGGGATTGGATTAAGCAACGGGTCCAAGGAAAATCTATCGAATCTCCTTTCATGAAGGCCGAGTATCAAACGACTCTAGGCGCTGACCAGCAGGGCGAGGAATCGGCTGAACAGACACAGGAGCGATCTGAGTCGGCGCAAAAAAGCTGGTTATTGGTATACGCCGCTATGATGCACGCAAATGCTGCTTTCCCGCGCATCACGATTGCAGAGAAGGTATGGCATGACTTCGTCGATGCGCATGAAGGACGCCCAGTTCGAGTGCGCAGTGCATCGGTATGCGCGGCTGCATTGGAGTGCATCGCTGACCATGTGACGAATTCAGAAAACGATCGTTACGACGAGCAAAAGAAGGTGATCGCTCGTTACCATGCAAATAGACGGTCAGTGAGTCAGCGTTTTGATCAAATCTGTCAAGTCCTAGAGCTAGAGCCTAACGACACACGGTACGTGTAAGATCTAAATCTTATGTCGTGCTGCCCATGACTTGAGTTCATATTGACCTTACGACTTTTGCGGCATCCTCTTTGGCTTGGATCTATCGCTTTTTTAGCGTTGATCGTTATTCTTATTCAAGTTGATCTTCTTGTTGAAGATCAACGTATCAAGCCAGCCTTGGTGGTCGCGCTAAAGCGCCAAGGTTTTCGTGTGATAGATGCGAAAAATATACAGTGCTTTAAGCAAGAAAAACCCACAGATTATGAGTGCCTGTTTTCGGCATATCCCGTCGCGGATTATGAGCAGCAATATTACGATGTATTTGTTGCTCGCATCAAACACTCAGGGCGCGTCTTAAAGCTTAAGCATTGGCAAAACATCTCTAAGACCCCTGGCGCGGATGAACGGTCCTTAGTTAAGTCTGGGAAGGCGGCTATATATACAACAAAACGAAGTGGGTTTTATGAGGGGTTTACACGTCTAACACTGCCTCATTCTTTGCCTGCTTACGCTCGTTCATGGTCATGGCTAAAAAAAACGCAGTTTGCCATTGGCAACTGGCAGGACACAGGTCGCTTTCAAGGGCTTGGCAAAACGCGCTATGTGCTCAAAGAGCCCGCGCAGCATATGCGTATTATTGCGACCCATGGGAAACAGTTTAATATTGCTTTTAACCACACTAAAAAATTGGTTCGAGTTAGCGCTTTAGGCCGTGTTAAGCAGGGGAATGATCAGGTCGTCAGCAAGCCTCATATTGATGCACAGCCAGGTAATATTACCTGGCTAGTTGATCGCGTGCGGCAGCTTGAATTCGTAGGGCCTGAACCCATTGCTTGGCTTGAACACCGTGTTTTTACCTTAAAGGATTGGGTTCAGCGTCGCACAGAGTCCTTGTGGCCTAGCGAAAACGACGACGCCATCGATTTTGCTAAGTCTAAGTCAACCGTTAAGCTTCGCTTTCCCAGTCCAGAAACCCATCTGCCTCCCCTGTCTCTTAAAACTGTCATCACACGTAAACCCATCAAAGGAGAAGGGCAGTGGCTTCCCATTGCTCCGGGATCGTTCGTGAATGGTGATGCAAATGCCTCACCTGCATTTTTTCAAACTTTTTTGCGAGGCGACCCTGAGCGCTCTTTTTCGCGTACCCACATCATTCTTTGGGATCCACGCCAGGTGCAGCTTCATTTCATGTCAGGCAGTGCCGAGCCAGAAAGCGAATCGGGTGAGACCGATACGGGCCTTATTCCACGCGAGCCCTTTTTGATCGAGAACTTGGTTGCTGCCTTTAATGGCGGGTTTCAAGCGCTGCACGGTGAATTCGGTGTAATGAATCAAGGGCAGGTGTTCCTCCCTCCCAAACCCTGGGCTGCAACCCTAGGAATCTTCGCAAACGGTCAAGTGGGGATGGGTAGTTGGCCTAGTTTAGGGGATACCGTTAAGGCTTACAGCCCTCGATTGGCGCGGCAGCAGATACCCGAGCAGATGGTTGCGTTTCGTCAAAACTTAACCAGCCTGGTGGAAGGCAAACGATTTAATCCTTGGAAACGCTGGTGGTGGGGAGCTGCTCCCTTACACACCAATGAACAAACCTATATCGATCGCTCGGGATTATGTGTCACTGAGGAAGGGTGGGTGGCATATTTTTGGGGTCGCTCGATGGGCCCAGAGGCGTTGGGAACGGTCATGCTACGCGCACGTTGTGTACGTGGGATGCATTTAGATATGAACCTTCCGCATACGGGCTTTGAATTTTACCGTACCTCGAAGGAGCAATTCGCCAACCTAGGACGTTCCCTGCGTGATTTTGAATATGAAGGCATGCTTCCTCATAGTGCTCGTACCCAGTACCATGTCCGCGTAAGAAAAGCGGTCAAGACCATGCAACCGATTCGCTTTCCTCGTTATATACGAAGGGAAAGACGCGATTTCTTTTATCTTACGCTGCGCCCACACTTACCTGGCAAACATCAAAATCCCATGGGCCAAAATTGGCAGACGGATAACTTGCCTAGCAGTGATTGGCCCTTTGCGTTTGCTAAGCTCAATAACGCAGCCCTTACAAACCAAGGCACTCAGGCTATTCGTATCGACTTGCATCGTCTTGACCTGAGCCACTGGACGTCGGGATGTGCTGCTTCTGGGCAAGAGTTGGCGGCTCTTGTTCAACGGTATCCACGTGATTCGCGAGGGCGCATACTACCTTCGTTGCCAGTAGGGCCAAGCCCATCAATGGAACTTAGGGCTAAACTTAAGCATAGCTATTGGCGATTGAGAATGCATCGCATAGCTGAGCACGAACCTCATACATCAACGGCAGCAAATGAGCCTCAACCCGTGATCTTGATGCAAGGTCAAGGACTCCATGAACGCCCCAATACCCAGCGCGCATTAGCAATCGATCCCGAGGGCTTCTTGCTTTATCTCGACAGGGGAGATTCCGAGCAGGCGCCTCGGATCGCTGTAACATTAGCCAAATGGGGGATTGCAGAAGATCAGGCGATGGCCATTCCGGATCATGTTCAGTGGGCTTGGAGCAACGGTGAAGGAGTGCCTGTTGATATTCATAGCAAGGCTTATGAACTCATTGAAATTGATAAAAAAATAGCGAATTTCTGCAGTCGAGAATCGTTGCTTAGCAAGGTGTTATTTGCTGATAACAAGCCCCGACCTTACCGCGTGTGGGCACGTATCCAGGATGCAAGAGTACGCTATTTTCGCAACAATCCCCCTGTTTTTCGTCGCAACGGACAAATAAATGCGAACAAATGAATGATTTCTTGTGTGCAAATGTATAACATTGAATAGACAAGCGACTTGGTAGGTTGATGCTTTTGCATCAACGCCCTAGGTTTTTATGGCCAACAAATCGGTGTTTTTTGGCGATTACGTCCTCCTCGAGCGCATTAATGCAGGCGGTATGGCCGAGGTATATAAGGCGAAGACCTTCGGTGTCGAGGGCTTTGAACGCCTCGTAGCGATCAAGCGTATCTTGCCTAACATAGCACAAGATGTTGAATTTATTACGATGTTCATCGATGAGGCAAAAATTGCCTCACAGCTGTCCCATTCCAATATCGCTCAAGTATTCGAGCTAGGAAAACACGAGGATAGTTACTACATCGTTATGGAGTACGTTCATGGCTACGATCTGCGGACACTATTTCTACATGCTCAAGCCCAAGGGCAGAAAATAGCAGAGGCAATGGCATGTTACATCATGATGCAAGTGTGCGAGGGACTCGATTACGCGCATACAAGTCGCAATACTGACGGAGAGCCTCTAAATATCGTTCATCGCGATGTGTCTCCGCAAAATATTTTGGTTTCTTTTGAAGGGGACGTGAAGATTATCGACTTTGGTATTGCCAAAGCTTTGGGGAAAGCAGGGCGTACTCAGTCTGGGATTCTCAAAGGTAAATTTGGCTACATGTCTCCGGAGCAAGTGCGTGGACAACCTCTTGATCATCGCAGTGATGTGTTTACAGCGGCGATTTGTTTGTATGAATTGCTTACGGGCAAGCGTTTGTTTGAAGGGCAGAGTGATTTTTCTACCCTTGAAAAAGTTCGCAATGTCGAAGTATTACCACTTTCGTTTCATTTGCCTGAAATTAGTGAAGAGCTTGAGTCAATCGTGCTTAAAGCCTTGGCTAAAAATGCGGATGATCGTTATCAGAGAGCTGCGCATCTACATGATGACCTTGCGCGTTACATGACGCATCAAAACTTACGCTTTACACGTCGCGATTTGAGCGATTACATGGATACTCATTTTGGCCACGAGTTTGCGCCGGCTAAGCAAGAAGCGCCGCTTGTTGATTTTAGTACCTCAGAGAAGCCAGATAAAACCATTGATGTGCCTAGCGATCGTCCTTTGCCAGCGGTTGTTGACCAGCATCATAGGCTTGACGCGACCAACGCATCAACATCACCAAATAACAGTGATACACGTGCAAGTCGCAGACCGAAAAAAGTTCTAGAGCATGAAGAGCGTCAGCATGTTAGCGCTGTTCGCTTAGCCAATGAAGCAGAGTATGAGTGGCAGGCAGAATTTTCAAACACGGATGTATATGACAAAGAGATTACTGATGTAGCCACTGAAAACAATCCTGCCGTACAACGCAGTTGGCCTGTTGAAAGTTACGATATTACCAGTCCTCGTGTTCCTCCTCCGACAGCAGATAATCTTGCTTTTTTAGATAATCCACTGTTAGCGCATAACTTTGATAATTTTCTCAATCAGAAGACTATAGATGACCATAGCGGTCATAACTCACCGGTTAATGGTCATCACCTTGAAAAAGAAAAGCATATAGAAGTGCCTTCTTCTCATTCTGAATTATCAACGCCAACGCACAGTTTATCACCTCAGGTGTCAGCTCCTGTACACAACCCAGCTCAGACTATTACTATTAATTGGAAGGGCTGGTGGATTGTTAGCGCGTGTATGGCTTGTGCAGGTCTTGGCGTAGCTTTTTGGCTATTATATCCGACGAGTAGCCATGGAACTATTGAGCTTTCTACGCAGCCTGACACCGCCATTGTCATTATCGACGATGAGCCTGTTCCTGATTTGCAAAGTCCTTTTATCATTCCAGATATCGAAGCCCATGTGACCCATCGCATTAGCGTCAAAAAAGAGGGCTATCACTCATGGTCTACCGAAGTTCGTGTGGGACCAGGAAGACATCTCATACTGCCACCCGTGAGTCTGGAAAAGATCGATAAATCTATTGTCGAGTCAGATAATGCAAAGTCTCTAAAACGAAACAAAAGCAAGCCAAAATCTCTTGATCTACAACCTAAGGCAAGAGTTATCTTAAATAGTGTTCCTAATGATGCAGAAGTGTGGGTTAACAACCAACAAAGTTCGTATAAAACACCTGCTTTGATCGAAGATATTAATCCGGGGAATCTCGACATTAAGCTAGTTCACAAAGGGTATCTTCCTTGGGAACAACGTATTCTTGCTAAAGCAGGCAAGAGCATCGCGCTCCCCACTGTTATTCTTAAGCCAGATAAAAGCCTTAAGCAGAAAAGCAAATCACTGCGGCAACGTTCTCCAAATCAAAGAAATCAACGTGTGTCGCCATCGACAGAATTGCCAACGAATACCCCTCTTCCTAAGCAAACGGGTACGCTGCGCGTTAATTCAAGACCATGGTCACAAGTACGCATCGATGGTCGTCTTATTGGCAGCACGCCGCAGCTTAATATCTCATTGGATGTAGGGCGACATCGAGTAGAGCTGTACAATCCTGACTTTAACGTGAAGAAATCATTCGAAGTCACAATTGAAGCGGGCAAGATACAGACTCAAATCGTTGACTTGTCACCATCAGCTAATTAGTTCGCTGAAACACGTGCAATATACCGTAGGGTTTGAGCTCGTTATTGGAGTTGATCTTCATGCGCTGTTCAAATAACGAATAGTGGCCATCTTGATTTAGATCGCCTTCAGCGCGCAACGTGATAGTGTCTTTTTTCTTACTAGAATTTTTATCACAGTGCATGTAGTTGCTTTGAATCGAATATCTATAATGCAAGCGGCTAGGAGGATGAAAACTTAATTGCGTCCATAGCTGTACTTGACGCGTATCACTTGCTTGGTTTACGTCAAAGTGCTGGGGTGTATGCTTTAGATCCTTGGGTAGAGGATCTAATTGAGCGGGTAGACAATCGTGTTGTTTGTAATATTTTTCGACACTCTTGGAAAGCAATAACAAGTTTTGCGATGCTTCATCGATTTTATGCAGCTGTAATGCATTAACAAAAGCGGGAATGAAAACAGACGCAAAAACGCTGACTAAACATACAACTATCATCGTTTCAATTAGAGTCATTCCTTTTTGTATCTCGTCATGAGATACATATTTAGGCTTTCGGTTAAGCAAATCCTGCACGCTGCTCACTAGTATTTTCAGACGCATGGCTTAACGCATAAACCTTGTCATAGGGGAGATAAAAAGTGCGTTTTGGTTCACGTAATGAAACAATGACAAAGTCATCTTTAAGTGAGCAAGATTGGATCTGTGCAATGATCAACGATTTGCCAGGATCTCCTACGTAAATGGTTAGACTGTGGTTATCACTGATAGTGAAAACGTTTTTTTGTGCGGTGATTCCATCGATGCTTTTGATGATGGACTCAAACAATTGGCGATTCATGATGGCCTCCATAATTTGACATAATATTACTTATGCGAACTTGAACCTTGTAAACTTAGGGCAAACAACGTCCCTCCATTGGAGAGCGCAAATCCTAAACGATGCGATACAACGGCGGGTGCTGAAAAGCCGTGTTGGTAACCGATACGTCCTCGCTCGTAACCTTTTTCTAAATCGAGCACGATCAGAGCTCCTTGAGTTTCGCCAACAAACACAAGCCCTTGAGGAGCAATCACGGGTGGTGCAGGCGTGCTTTTGAGAGAATCATAATGCCATCGTAAGGTCATCGCAGGCAAATCGAAGCTCATTACGCCATGCTCGGCCGATGCCACAACCAGTGTGTTACCTTGCTTCGCCAAACCGACTACGGTGCGGTACTGATCAAAGCGGCGCAAAACACTACCGTTGGTCAATGATAGTTCGTAAAGTCCTGCCGCGGCGGAGGCAATCCACACCGAGTTTCCAGCGATGACGGGGGTTGTGTCTACATCGAGGAACTTGGGTGTATCGGCATCTTGAAGCAAAAAATCATCATCTAAGTCTAAGGTTGTATCGCGTTCCCAGACAGTCCTACCATTGCTCCGATTGATAGAAACGACAGCGCCATCGTCAAATACTGCAATGAGACGTTTATCGGTCAACACAGGGTGGCCACCCCCGGCAACACGAATGCCCTCGATAGTGGGTCGACGATAGACCCAGAGCTCTTCTCCTGATTGCTTGGACAGTGCTATGATCGACTGTTGCTCGCTTTGCACATAGAGCACTTCCTCATCGATGCAGGGCTTTCTGCGCAAGGTTCCCAAAATGCGATGCCGCCAACGAATGCGCTGCGATTGAATATCTATCGCATGGACAATACCGTCGAGTGTAACGACATAAACAATATCGGGATCTTGAGGATCAATAACCGGACTCGCTAAGATAGGAGCATGGGCGGGATATCTGAATAAAGCTTTGCCACCTGCATTCCAGCCGTATAGCAGCCCTTCGGAGGTACCCGATAAAATACGGTTGCGAGCAGGATCCACGACCGGCGTCGCATACTCTACCGGGTGGTATACGTGATCGAAAACGCCCACCTGCGACCAGAATGGGATGAGCGCACGACTCCATCGCAGGTGTATAGCTCGAGCTTGCGCTGTCGAATGCAAAGGGGTTGAAGATGAAAAAAGAGAGCTCTCTATCTTGCCGCTAACCGGCGGTCGCCAACTCGCGCAGCTCGTGAAAAAGAGTGCTAAAGCTAGGCCATAAACTCTTACTTGCATTGGGCTCTAGCTTGTTAAGGTTTCTTATTCTTTAACTGACCAGACTAGATTAATCACTGGCGGGTAGGCTTTGTAACAAACGTTGGGCCCGAGCACGCAAACTAGCGGATTGCGTTTGCTCCACCGAGCTGTCATCCAGGCGTGCGATGACTTCTTCAACGAGTTCTTGTGCTTTTTTAGGTTTGCCCTGACGCTTTAGCATCTGGGCGGTGTCAAGGTTGGCGCTATCGCGAAATGCACCCTTTCCAACCTTTGCCAGTCGTTGGTAACTTTTCGCTGCTTTGTCCCACTTACTCTCTGCTTGCCATGTCAGTGCCAATCCGTTGAGTGCACGCCATTGCAAGATATCGTCATTCTCCTGTTCGATAGCCTTCTTAAACTCGGTACGGGCAGCGCTTGCCTTGCCCTGCTCCAACAATGCGTAGCCCCTGCCCACCCGTGCCCAAGCACCCGAGT
>CAYWAT010000054.1:0-17310 GCA_964456305.1 uncultured Polyangiales bacterium
AGCATTTGCACATACTCAACCCCGAGAAGGTGATTTGCCACGTTTCTCAAGGGGGACGTTTTGCTGCCGATCTAACCATCAATGTCGGACGTGGTTATGTCTCCGCCGAGCGTAACAAAACACCTAATATGTCCTTAGGTACGATTCCCATCGATGCCCTCTTCTCGCCTATTCGTAAGGTCAACTACACCGTCACCAATGCCCGTGTAGGTCAGATGACCGATTACGACAAGCTCACCCTAGAGCTTTGGACCAATGGTAGCGTGCCCCCGCAGGAGGCAATCGCTTACGCTGCCAAAATCCTCAAAGAGCAGCTTACCATCTTCATCAACTTCACCGAGGCAGACGAGGTTCCTGACTCCTTGCAAGAGGAAGAGAGCGTTAACGATAACCTGTTCCGTTCTGTTGATGAACTGGAACTATCTGTGCGCTCTGCAAACTGCCTGCAAAATGCCAACATCCGTCTCATTGGCGAGTTGGTTCAGCGTGGTGAAAACGAGATGCTCAAGACCAAGAACTTTGGTCGCAAGTCTCTCAAGGAGATCAAAGATACCCTCGACCGTATGGACTTGTCTTTGGGTATGAAAATCGATAACTGGCCACAGTTGCTGGATCGTTGGAAGCAGCAACAAGCTGGCGAATAGAAGACGTGAAGTAAAGCAAGAGCAATCCTTATGCGACACCGTAAATCTGGCCGTACCTTTTCTCGCAATAGCAGTCATCGCCGTGCAATGTTCCGCAACCTTGCTGCGAATTTGGTGTTGCACGAGCGCATTGAGACAACCGAAGCCAAAGCTAAAGAGCTACGTCGCGTTGCTGATCGTTTGATATCTTATGCGACGCGTCTAGAGAGCGTGCCCAAAGACGATGCCGCTTATTTCTCTGCCCGTAAACTGCATGCGATTCGTCTGAGCGCACAGTTTCTGCCAAAGCGCATGGTCAAAACGTTGCCTGGGGGTGAACTCGAGCAGGTTGATCTGGTGCACAAGCTCTTCAACGAGATTGCACCGCGCTTCAAGGAGCGCGTTGCCCAGGGCAAAGGTGGCGGTTACACGCGTACCATTCGTCTTGGCAATCGTCGTGGCGATAATGCTCCCATGGTTTTGATCGAGCTCATCGGTTGCCCTCGACCCGATTTTTCAGTTCAAGCTGCGCCTCCCTCAGTCTCTGAAACGGAGCAAGAAGAACAGAGCATTGCTGCTGAGGCTTAGTAAGAGCAGAAGAAACCGTCAGTTGCGCTTTCGCTTATGAAAAAGCGTGCTGCTGATGAATGGTTGCCTGCAACTCAAGCGATTCATGTAGGTTACAACGCCGACGACGCGAAGTCGGCTGCGGTGATGCCGCCTCTGGTGCTGTCTTCCACCTTTCGTCAGGCATCACCCGGTGAGGCTCAGAGCGAATTTAGCTATAGCCGCGTTAGCAATCCCAATCGCGCGGCGTTGGAAAGCAATGTTGCAGCTCTAGAACAGGCAGCGCAGGGCTTTGCCTTTGCTTCGGGCTGTGCCGCGGCAAGTAGTATCTTGCAGTCGTTGCCCGCAGGCTCGCATGTGATAGCCGGCGAGGATATTTACGGCGGTACGTATCGTTTATTGGAGGATGTCTTTGCCAGCAATCAGCACATCGAGCTGAGCTGGGTCGATCTCAGCGACACAAAGGCACTGCATCAGGCTTTTCGCAGCAATACCAAGCTCCTGTGGTTGGAGTCGCCCTCGAATCCTCTATTGCGTATTCATTCGATTGCCGATGTTGCTGCCATCGCTCACCAGCACGCTGCGCAATTGGTGGTGGATAACACCTTTGCGACACCTGTGCTGCAGCAGCCGCTAACCCTAGGCGCCGATGTGGTGATGCATTCGACGACCAAGTACCTCAACGGTCATAGTGATGTCATTGGAGGCATCGTGCTCACGTCCGATGATGTCTGGGCCGAGCGTTTGCGTTTTGCCCAGAAGGCTATTGGCGCGGTACCTTCGCCTTTTGACTGTTACCTTGCTCTGCGGGGCATCAAGACCCTGTTTGTGCGTATGAAACAGCATTGCACAAACGCTGAGACCATCGCCCAATGGCTGAACAACCATGCTCAGGTTAAGCGAGTGCATTACCCGGGCTTATCCACGCATGATAAGAGCTCCAAGGCCTTAGCCCAGATGACACATCCCGGTGCGATGCTTTCTTTTGTGCTCAAAGGCAGCGCTGCGCAGTGTGTGCGCTTCGCTCAAGCCACGCGTTTGTTCACGCTGGCGGAGAGCTTGGGCGGCGTCGAGTCCTTGATCGCTCATCCCGCGACTATGACTCATGCCTCTGTGCCTATTGAAAGACGCAAGCGCCTGGGCATCGATGATAATTTGCTGCGCTTGTCGGTGGGCATCGAAGCGGTGGATGATCTTATCGCGGATCTCGCTCAGGCCTTTGCAGCGGCTTGCCTTTCTTGATTGCCCGCTTAGGCACGGCGAAAGCAGTGATCGTCGATCTGCAATTGCTGGCGCAGCACACGACTTTGCTCGATAAATTTCTGGGTCTTGGGATCGTGATAGCCACTCACCTTGCTTAGCTCCTTGTCGTGGTGTTGATAGAAACGGTTTTGCCGTTCCATGAAGAGCTCGCGCAGGTATTTGCCCACCATGGAGGCCAGCCCCACAGGGAGATGCTGGGCATCGGCGTCCACTTCGAAGCTCAATTCGCCTCCCTGAGTGCTACGGTAAGCGCATTGCTGACGCTTTTGCTCTAGGCCTTGGGCGATAGGGATACGTTGCAGGTGTTTTTCGTAGTGCCGCATGCCGCCCACCATGCCGCAGATGATTTTGCTGTCATTGCCCAGGCTTTGCCATGCTGCCTCGATAAGATGTTCGAACTGATCGAGGTTCACGCGCAGTCGTGTTCGGCCTTGTGAACGCGCGTCGTTGAGTCGCTTCACGCAGACCACTCTGCTTTGCGCCCACCGCAGATGAATGCCTTGGGCTGCTAAGCGCTCAAGGGAGGTTTGCCCGTTTTGAATCGTGCCGCCCCAGGCTGGCAAAGGCATCGGGGCTTGCCAGCACTGCCTCTGGTTCAGTGCATCGGGGCAGCTGCGTTTCAGTGATCTGCTTCCCTCGGCGATGAGCTGATCACAGAGCGCATCCATCGTGCTGGGGCTTGTGTCCCATAGCTTTTGGCAAAGCGCCAAGGTGAAACCCTCGGCCTGTTGCATATGACCGACGGCCGAAAAGGCTTTGCTATCACCTAAGGCAAGCGACTGACCGAGTTGTGCGCAGGCTTGGGCATCGTAGTCACCCTCGATGTCCAGTCCCACTGCAGTGACAATGAGGGGACCAAGCTGCGGACCGAGGCCGTTTTCATCAATGCCAACGATCCGCATTTCAACCGGCAGACGCTAAACGTGCTTTAGCGGCGGCTGCGCATGAGGATGCGCAACACATACCAGAAGAGCAGCATGATGCTGGCGAAGAGACTGAGCGCTGCGGCCACATGCTGATGGGTTTTGTAGTGATGCAGCACGTTCGAGGTGTGGTAGAGCACGTAGCCGCCGGCCAGGAAGAGCATGGCCCAGGAGAAGATAACCCCGAGGGTGAAGCCAAAGATGATGCTCCCCGCGATGAGGGCCATCGCAGCGAAGCCGGCGAAGAGTAGAATCCCGCGCATGAAGGAGAAGTCCTTGCGGGTGAAGAAGACCACGCCCGTCAGGCCGCCAAAAAGCACCAAGGTATATATCGCAGCGGTCTGAATCACGCCGGGAGGACCCTGATAGGCTGCGATCACAAGCAGTGGCGCAAAAATGATCACCTCCATGACGATATAGAGGCCCAGGCCCATCCATTGTTTGGCCTGCGAGTCTTGGTTCATCGCCCAGTTGTTCGCGAGATAGCTCACCCCGACGGCGCCACCCAGTACAAGCAGCCAACCGAAGCGCGAGCCGAGCAAACTTTGGGCGATGGGCAGCGCTAAACCGCTGGCGAAGAGAGCATACTCAAGGGCGGTGAAGGCGATGAGTGCACCCAAGAGGGTCGTGTAGGTGCGGGCGATAAAAGTCGCGCGCTCATCGGTCGAGGCTTGGGAAACGGCGTAACGGGTAACGACACTGGACATATAAAGGTCAGTGTGGCTTAGCGTTTGCGGGCGCGCAAGATGCGGCTAAGGGCGTCGCTGTGGGGGAGCACCTCGGCGGGGTTCAAGAGGGCGGCATCGCAGTGCTCAAAGTAGGTTGCGGGGCTGCGCTGCTGGGCTGTGGCGAGTAGGGACTGCCCCTTGCGGCTCAGTAGACGTTGCAGGAGGCGCAGGGCAGGTCGATCGACGTTGCGACGGCTCACCACGCCGATAGCCGAGAGGTTGATCGCACAATTTTGCGGATCTTCGGCGAAGGGATGCAGCGTTAATGCTTGCGGGACCTTGGCACGCGCGTGTGTCTGAGCATGGGTGGCTGCGTGCGTGCTTAGAAAGGCGTCCACGCGATTGGTGCGGGCTGCGACCAGGGCTTCTTTACTGCTGTTGAAGGCTTGGGCGTGGCGATACATCGCATCCAGCCAGCGCTGCGTGTCTTCTTCCTCATGATAATGGAGCAGGCTGTGCACCATGGCTTCGCTGCTCGCTGCCGTTGGGACCCAGGCGACGCGATGGGTCTGGGCAAAGCCTTCGAGTTGCAGCAAGGTGCGCGGCAAAGCGAAGGTTGGAATGCGGGTGGGGTGCACTACCAGCAGCGGTCGGTCGACCCGCCAACCCACCCAGCGACCATACGGACTGCGCAGGCTCGGGGGCACTCGCAGCAGCACTTCGGAGGGCAGCGTGCGCAGATAGGAGGGCTTTTGGTTCGCGGCTTCGACCAAGGTGCCTGCGTGGCTCGCGAGTAAGATGATGCTTTCGCCCAGTTTGGGTCGTTTGACGGATTCTTTGAGGGCTTGGCGTGTGACGTAGCGCAAGGGCAGGTCGAAGGCCTCTTCCTTGAGGCTGCCCGCAGGCAGGTCGCTCAAAATGCGCAGCGTCCGCGTCGGCGGCGCCTCTTGTTCGAAGCTGCCCACCTCAGGGAACGCGCTGCTTTCACAGCTCTGGCAGGATGAAACCAGGATACTGAGACCGCAGAGCGCAGTAAGATGGGCACGGTGAAGCATGCCTTCGTAGCTTAGCGCATGCCCACGACTAGCGAGGCTGCTTTTGTGACCTACACAATCAGGCTGCTCTGCTCATAGCAGTAGAAAATCATCCCCAAAATGTTTGAGTAATAGATATGCACATCTGAAAATCCAGCACTCAGCCTCTGGTCCAGAGCATCTATCCCCACCTCCTCGGAAAGGATCATTTTTAGGTCTACGACTTCCTTGCATGGCATAAGCAGGATCGTCTGCATTTGCGTATTTTCTGAGCATATCGGGATGTAGAGAACAGTTTGCTAGCTCTGACCATAGTTCTGCCAATTTGTTAACGCTGCGGGTACCGTAATCTTTGTGCTCTCCTGTCCTATCAGATTTGTCAATGCGACCTGCCCTGAGCTCTTTGTGATAGTCAATTCCATCTATGATAGTTTTGAGAGCATCACGGACGTTTTCAACAGGTACCGTGATCGTTGGTTCACAGGAGTCGAACTCGATCTCAGGCGCATCACACACGAGGTAGTCGCCTTTTTCGGGGTCGTTAATACGTTGGTACAGTTCGGCCTCAGGGCTTTTTGATGCTGCCTTATTCTCGCTCTTTGTCCCAGGTTTCGACTGAGTGGTGCATCCCACTAAAGCCAAAGCAAATAATAATGTTAACACTGCATAATACTTTATCATCGGCGCTATAGTCACCGCGCCCGAAAGATCAAGCTGGCCTTAATTTTTTCGCCCATTCGCCAAGAAGTTCTGCGCATCCGCCAGAAAGCTTCGCGCAACGTAAAAAGTGCTTCGCACACCCTAGCGGGAGCTTCGCACAACTTGGAATTGGCTTCGCACACCCTGGAGTGGAGCATTTTTAAGGTGTAAAGATGCTTCAAAATTGGAAATCGAAGCATATGGCCCTCTGTGCGAGACTTTCCATCCCGGGTAGGTAACCTCAGGGTTCGGTGAAGAAGCTTCCTGGTTGCCTGTGCGGAGCTTTCTCGCGGATGCGTGTGATTTGCCCCTGCTTGCGCGGAGCTTAAAGTTGCCTGCGCTTGCGCCTTTTCCGCCTGCAGTTGCAGCGCGCGCGTCAATCGTTCTTGCATGCTGCGATGCTGCTGCGTCAGCGCGCTTAGTTGACCTTGTTGTGTTTCCACCTGCGCGTTGAGGGCATTTGCCTCGGCTTCGGTCTGCTCAAGCAGCTGCGTTGGCGCCGGCGTATCGCCCAGCTGCGCCACTAGCTTAAGACGTTGTTGCTCCAGGTGATGCCGCTCTTGGTCGTACTGCTGCAGCGCTTGCTCCTCTTCGGCCAGCGTTGGCTCATCCTGCAGTGCGGTTTGAAGAGTATCTCCATCGGCAAAGCCCGCCTCGATAAGAGCCGCATCGCATTGCTGGCGCAGGGCCTCTGCTTCTTGCTGGGCCTGCGTTGCTGTCTCGCGATGCAGGCGCAAGGCCTCTTCGGCGGCAATGCTTTCGGCGGCACGACCTTCCAATATTTGCTGGGCCTGCTGCCATGCTTGCACCTCGGCATTTCGCGGTGCTGGGCTCGGCTGAGATTGAGCGTGCGGTAGGATCTCTGAAGGGACGTGCTGCTGACAGACCGGGCAGGGCTCCCCTGCAACCAGTTCGTGGCGGAGGTGTTGGGCGAGCGCCAGATTGATGCCGGACTTGGGTTCGACGTTTTGCATGTGTTGTTTGGCTTCGGCGTGGCGCTGCTGTGCTTGCGTGCAGCGTGTTTGGGTCTGGTTCAGAATTGCCTGAGCCTGCATGGCATGTGCTTCAGCACGGCTGCATTGCTCGACAAGACCGCGTAGTGCAGTTGCGCGCTTGGCTCGTGCGATCGTGTGCCGGAGCTGTTGCATGTCTTCATGCTGATTGCCCAGGGCGTCGAGCTCTTGTTCCAGCGCGAAAAGCTCAGCACTCAAGGCTCCTTGCTCACGTTGCTCGGCCAGCTTTGCATGAAGATCATCACGACCTTGGCGTAGGCGTGTCAGCTCTGCCTTGGCCTGAGCTTGTTGCTCGGCGAGTTGGCTTAGAGCTTCTTGATCAACACCGGCATACTCGTGCTCCAGCAGCTGTCCCAGGCTTTGCAGGCCTGCTTTGTCGGCATCGACCTTGCTTTGAGCGCGTTTGCGCATGTGTTCGTAGATTTCCAGGCCTAGCAGGGTGCGCAACATGGTTCGGCGCTCGCGCGGTGCGGCGTTGAGGAAACGGGCAAACTCTCCCTGCGGAATCACCACCGCTTGCATGAAGGCCTGCGCGTCCAAGCCTAACAACTGGGTTACATAAGCATTGGCACCCCGAACTTGGTCGACCAAGCTGAGTGCCTCGCCCTGCTCTCGGAGCTCTTCCAGGCGCACGCGTTGTACGCCATTACGACGCAATACTCGAGCGATGCGATAGCGTGTTTCCCCCAAGGCAAAGTCCAAACGCACCTGCATGCGTTCACAGCCACTGCTGATGAGCTCGCTACGCTGATGACTGTTAACGCGGGGGATATCGCCATAAAGAGCAAAGATCATGGCGTCCAGCAGGGTCGATTTGCCCGAGCCGATGGGGCCCGCGATGGCAAAGCGTTGCAGGGATGCGAAGTCGATATCTTGTGGATCGCGAAAACAGCTGAGCCCGGATACGCTCAAATACAGCGGCCGCATATCAACAGGGCTCGCCCTGCTGTTGCGCGTCGGTATAGAGCTGCGCGAAGGCTTGGCGGATTGTCGCATCGGGCGCGGCGGCGTATTGCTGCTGATGATAGGCGGCATATTGCGCCAGCGGGCTTGTCTGGCTTTGTGTGTTCGTCGCCGTGGGCTCTTGGCCTTGCGAGGTCTCGGGTAGTTGGGCCTTAACCACCAGCGCGTTGGGGAGGAGGGCGCGCACCTTGCGGTTAAGGTCGGGGTCGGGTTGGTCTAGCGGGACGGTCACGCGCAACCAGGCTTTGGGGTGACAGTCGGTGGCATAGCGTTCCAGTTCGTCGCGTGTGATGCGTACATCGAGCAGAGGAAGTCCGCCTTTATAGGCATGCTGCTCCACCTTTGCGGCTTGACCCGCATGGGCATGCACCAGCACAAAGCGCTTGTCTTGACCCACTTCGCCAAAGTCCATTTGGAGGGGCGAGCCTGCGTAATACGCCGGGGGTGTTTGGCTGATGCATTGGGCTTGGTGGATGTGTCCCAGCGCGACATAGTGAGCCTGAGTGGGCAGTTGATCGGGATGCGTGTGCCAATCGTCCTGAATGCTGACAGAGCGCTCGGAGCTGCCGATGCGCGCGCTCTTAAGATGGGTATGGGCCATTACAAGGTTAACCGTGTCGCTGCGAAAGGGTTGGCAAAGCTGGGCCAGGGCCTGATGAAAAGCCTGGGTATAGGCAGCGGCGCCTTGGTCGGGGTGATTGCCGAGCTGCAGTGCCGAGCTCCATGTGCCGGGATGAGCGAAGGGCAGTGCGGCAACGATTGCCTCTTCGCCACTGCGGGTGATGATGTGCAGGGTACCGCCGTCTTGTGCGCTGCGGACCTCGCCGAGAATGTGCACTTGGGCTGACTTGGCTAATAGGGCGCAGGCGTCGAGACGACCGGGATGATCGTGGTTGCCGGCAATGACCACCATGGGAACGCCCGCGCGCTGCATGCGCAGAAAAAAGCCGTTAACCAGCTGTTCTGCTGCCGCCGGAGGATTGCGGGCGTCAAAGACATCGCCGCTGTGCAGGACCAAGTCCACTGCTTGGCTTTCGATAAAGTCAGCCAAGTGCTCCAGTACTGCCGCCATCTCGTCCAGGCGCTGAATACCCTTCCATCGTCGTCCTACATGCCAGTCACTCGTGTGGACGATTTTCATGCTCGCGTTGTGGTCAGAGCGATTCTGGCTGGCAAGACAAAAAGGCGTCAAAGCAAGTCCTTCGACCCCTATGCATCGGGCTGCGCGTGCGTGCTGAGAGACAGCCGTGTTGGTGAGTCGCCCTTTCCCAATAACGGGGCCGTGGTATGCTGTACTGTCATGTTGGTGAGTCGCCCTTTCCCAATAACGGGGCCGAGCTATGCTGTAACGTCATGGCCGTAATGACGTCCCGTACCTTGGTGAGTTTCGATTGGGCGATGAGGCGTTTACTGCGCTCGCAACCTAACTTCGTTGTGCTTGAAGGCTTTTTGACCTCACTGCTCGGTTACGCGGTGACCATCGAGGCGGTGCTCGAGTCGGAGTCACTCAAAGATTATCCCAAGCACAAACAAACCCGCGTCGATTTGCGATGCCGTGACCATGAAGGTCGCCTGCTGCTGATCGAAGTGCAGCACGAGCGTCAAGATGATTTCCTTTCACGTTTGCTGTTTGGCGCTTCCAAGGCTTTGGTAGACGCGTTGCCCGAAGGGAGCCGTTATCGCGAGATGAGCAAGGTGATCGTGGTGAGTTTGGTCTACTTTCAGCTAGGTGTGGGCCAAGACTACGTGTATCACGGCACCACCCGTTTTCATGGCTTGCACAACCCTAGCGATGAGCTGCAGCTCTCCGACGAGCAGCGCGAGCTCTATCAAACGCATGCGGTGCATCAGCTCTTTCCCGAGTACTACATCCTGCGGGTTAACGAATTCGACAGCGTCGCGAAAGATAACCTCGACGAGTGGCTCTACATGCTCAAGCACTCTAAGGTGCGGCCAGAGTTTAAGGCGCCCGGGCTCAAAGAAGCCGCCGAAAAACTTGCGGTGATGAAGCTCAGCGAAGACGAACGACGTGCTTACGATGCCTTTCGTATGGAGTTGCACGACCGGGCTAGCAGTTTTGACTCCAGCTATGGCCGAGGTCGTCGCAAGGGGCTGAAGCAAGGGCGCGACGAAGGATTGAAGAAAGGGCTAGAGCAGGGGCTGAAGCAAGGGCGCGAAGAGGGCATGATTGACGGCCAGCGTCGTTTCTTGCTCAAACAGCTACAGCTTAAGTTCGGCGCCATCGATGCCGAGACACAAGCGTGCATCAACGCCGGATCGGCGGATGACCTAGACCACTGGGCCGAGCGTATGCTCAATGTGGACACAGTGGCCGAAGTCTTTGTGCCTTGATCTTCTTATCTGGGCTGATTCAATCAATAAAACACCGCTGTGATTGAAGCACAGCGGTGCTGGATCATTTATCAGTAGTTGCGATATTGCTTAGCTAAGTTTCAGTTCGTGGTTATTAATAATCAAGCCATAGCAAGTGTGTTGGTACAGGACAAATCCAAGTTGGTTTCTTGCGGTTGGGTCTCTCACGACACAAGCATTTTTGTCTAGGGTACAAGGTTCTACCGAACTTGCTTGATACCTGAGGCTTGAAGGACATGCACACTGCTTCGTATTGATCGTTCTTGTTGCATCCAGCTAGTTTACTGCCTGCGAAGTTAGTAATGAAACCCTCCGGATCGAAGGTATAGGTGCCAATGCCGGGCACAGTAACATTTTGACCTCCATCAGATAGGTTTTGAATTAAGTCTCCACATCTACTTCGTCCGGCATTAATCTCTGCAATCTCTTGTACTTTGTCGGCTAGAACATCTTTTTCGGTTCGTGCCTCTGCCAGCGTGAAGCTGCTGAAAAAATTAGCAAGCTGGTTCCAGCTCCAGTCTGCCCCTGCAACTATAGTAGCTCCAACAATGAACAAAATTTCTAAAACTGGGTTGCTGCCCCAAAGGTTATCAAACTTCGTGTTTTGGTCTTGTTGGGACGTTACATCACTGTCGAGTTCAGTCTGTGAAGCGCAGGCGGTTTGCAAGCAAAGCAGCGCTGCGAGCAGCAAAGCAAGTATACGGTACATCATAGTTTAATCTCCTAAAGTTCAGTGTTTATGCAGGTCATAATGCCTGCGGGGAGCACTTATTAACTCAGGAGAGAATACAGGTCAAGGCGAGCACGGGAATCCACATAAAAATACACTAACCCAAAGCTATTAGCCTTAGCTCGCGGCACTCCACTCCACCCATTGTTGACTCACGTCCACGCCATCGTTGCGCGGTGTGATCAGGGTGTAGTGGGCGTTCTGCCCTTCGGGGGCTTCGCCGACAGAGCCCACGTTGATCACCCGCACGTCATTGACCACCCGGTCGAAAGGCACATGACTGCTCCCGCAGACCACAATCTCTGCTGGGTCGTTGTCGAGACGCTCTGCAATTTCATCATCGCTCATCGCGTGATTGATTTCCGTCAAGGGATCCTCCGGTGATCCGTGCACCATCAGAATCTCGCCGCCATTTACCATAGGAATGCGCATCGTCTCGGGCAGACGCCGCAAACGCTCGACGATGAGCTCGCCCAAGGCATGGTGAATGTCGATAAAACGCGTCGCCATGCTCTCTTCGTGGGGATTGGCGGGTTTAATGAAACTGGGCTTGAGCTGACACAATGCGGTATCGCTCAACCCGCGCACACAACGCGCATGCACATCCTGCAGACGATGCCACACCCCAAGGGGTTGATCGCCGCCGAATAAAAGATCGCCCGCCACATAGATATCGTTGACCTGGTGCTCCTCGAGGGCCTGCAGCACTGCATCGAGGGCATCGAGGTTGCCATGAATATCCGCCATAAAGGCCATGGTGCGCACTGAGGGAAATCGCATCACGCGTCCTGCCATGGCGCGAGCATGCCATACTGTTGCGCCTCAAGCCATGCTGCTCAACGTCGCATCGGCTTTCTTTCGTTGGGGGCGCTTGCTTTGGAGGCTCTTAAGCAGCAACTGACCACAGGCCGCATCCACATCATCGCCGCGCTGCTTGCGCACAAAAACCGGGATGCCAGCGTTGCGCAGCGCGTCTTGAAAGCGCCGCACCTGGGCTTTGCTGGGCGCTTTAAACGCGCTGCCTGCAACCGGATTCATCGGAATCAGGTTCACTTTGGCAGCTAGCCCTTTGAGGAGCCGACTCAATTCACCTGCGTGTGACAGCTGGTCGTTAATGGCATCCAAAAGGGTGTACTCGATGGTGATGCGATGATGGCTATGCTGCGGGTAGTCGTGCAGGCACGCGATGAGCTCAGCGAGTGGGTACTTGCGATTCACCGGCACGAGACGATTACGCAGCGCGTCGTTGGGTGCATGCAGAGAAATCGCCAGCTGCACCTGGCCTTGAAAGTCGCGCTGCAAGTCCTTGATGCGGGGGATGAGACCACTGGTGGAGACGATCATACGCCGCGGCGCAAAGCCCAACCCCTGCGGATGGATAAGTAGCTGCAGCGCTTGCTTAAGCGCGACGTAGTTGTGCAAGGGCTCGCCCATGCCCATAAAGACCAAGCGACGGATAGGATAGGTGGCGGGTAAGTGCGCCTTGGCGGCACAGACTTGGCCGATAATCTCGGCGGCGCTCAAATGCCGCTGCAGACCGGCTACCCCCGAGGCACAAAAGACACAGCCCATCGCACAGCCCACCTGCGTTGAAATACATTGTGTGACGGCCGTTTGGCCTTGCTCTGTTTTGTCATCTGTGGAGTCGTCATCGCTATGGGGCAGAGGCGGTAAGAGCACCGTCTCCAGCACATGCCCATCGTGTAATCGCAGCCGCAGCTTACGCGTATCATCTGTCGCAATCTCGGCATGTTCAATGGGGCAGGGCTGATTCAAGCCCGTATTTTGCAGCGCGGCGCGCAAGGAATTGGGCAAGTTGTGCATGTGATCGGGGTCGATGACATGACGCTGGTGCAACCAATGCAGGATTTGCTTGGCACGAAAAGCCGGCAGCTGCTGCGCTCGCACCCACGCTTCCCATTCGTGGGGGAGCCACGCTAAGGGGTCATGCGAGCGATCGATGCTCTCGTCTTTCGCGTTCGCATCGACGCGCAGTTTAACCAGCGCACTCACACGGCGACCTGAAAGTCACGCAGCGCGCTGTTGAGCGAGACCTTGCGGTCGGTGCTGGCCGAACGCTGGCCAATGATAAGCGCACAGGGCAGGCCATACTCGCCAGCTGGGAAGCGCTTGGGACGCGAACCGGGGATGACCACCGCGCGTGGGGGGACGATGCCGCGTGATTCTTTGGCGTCGCTGCCGGTGACATCGATAATAGGCGTCGACGCGGTAAGCACCACATTGGCGCCCAGCACGGCTTCGCGGCCCACACGCACGCCTTCGACCACGATAGCGCGCGAGCCGATGAAGGCTCCGTCCTCGATAATGACGGGCGTCGCACCGGGGGGCTCGAGTACGCCGCCGATACCGACGCCCCCGGACAAATGCACATGCGCCCCGATTTGCGCGCAGGAGCCCACGGTAGCCCAGGTGTCTACCATGCTGCCTTCGCCTACCCAGGCGCCGATATTGACATAGCTGGGCATCAGCACGGCGCCGGCTTGCACATGCGCCCCATAACGCACGGTGGCAGGTGGCACGGCGCGTACCCCTGCCTGCGCGAAGTGACGCTTGAGAGGAATCTTGTCGTGATATTCAAAAGGACCGCATTCCAGGGTCTCCATGCCGCGCACGCCAAAATAAAGCAGCACCGCTTTCTTGAGCCATGCATGCACCTGCCACTCCCCCTCGGCATTGGCTTCGGCAATACGCCACTCGCCCTTATCAAGGCCTTCGATGGCACGCTCGACATCGGCGCGCGCCTTAGGGTCGTCGAGGCGTGAGCGATCGGCAAAGGTTGCTTCGATGGAGGCACAGGGCTCGGCGGGGTCAGAATTCATGGCCGCAGTGTAGCACCGAAAGTGTGTTATGTCGGTTGCGCTGACGGGATTGCTGAGAAATACCCTGCTCCTCATTTATGCGCACTCATCTTTATCCTCTTTGCCTTATCGCATTGGCCTGCTTGTTATGGCCAAGGGCGGCTAGTGCTGAGGAAGGCGAGGAGATGATAAGGGACCCCTTGGATGATGACGAGGGGGTGACGCGGCGCGCCGACACGGCCGATGTGTTTATGCAGCCGCGTCTTTCGTTGAGCGCCCACTTTGGCTTTGGCGGAGATCTAGGCAGCGCCATCAATGCCACCAACGAAGAAGCGGACAGCAATATGGACACCACCTTTGGTGCCCAGCTGCGCATGGAGTTTCCCTTGGGGCGTTACTTAGCCGTCGGGGGGCACCTGGGCTTTTTGTCGTGGATCGCTGACCATGCCGAAGACTCGGGGGAAGATCGCAATCGTTTACTGAGCTTTGGACCCTGGATTAAGGGGCGTTATCCCTTTTTTATCGAGCAGTATCATAGCGAGTTCTACGGCGGATTGATGCTGGGACTCAACCTTTCCATGTTGAGCAACGACGGCCGTAATGCGATTGACCCAGGCCGAATCAGTGCCGTGGGCCTGGGATGGAACGTAGGCCTGATGGCCGGCATGCAGTTTTTCCTCTACGAAGAGCTTGGCTTGCATCTGGAGTTTGGCTGGATGCGACATGCCTTTGCGCACCGCATCGATGATTATGTAGTACCAGGCGCCTCGATCGAATGGCACTTCAGTCAGTTTGTGCTGCAGACCGGTATCACGGCGCTTTTCTAGGAGAGTGCAAGCGCGCTCGCTTCTTGTTTGACAATGGAGGATGCCATGGCGTGGTGCGCGTACGCTTCTCCCCCAGCCAATGGATAGAACGCCCTGTGTGCAAATGCGTCGCGAGGGTGCTTGCATGCTTATGCTTGCGCAGTCGACGGCGTGGGACCCAAAGAGAGGCCACCACGCCTGCGCTGCGCACATCGATGTGATCAAGGCGCAGATGCTGTTTATTCAATACGGTGATGAGTACCACCGAGGTGGCTTGCAGGGTTTTGGCAATGCGCAGGGCATCACATAGGCGATAACGGTTTTCTTGTGCGCTGGAGGCATAACGAAGGGTGATGCCCTTGCGAGTGCGCAGTCGTTTTTCAAAACGCGCGTCGATATGTACCTGCTGGTTCTTGCTGCCCAGGTGTACCGGATGAACTCGACTCGGATGTTTGCCTCCGCAAGCCACTTGAAGACGATAGTGACCTTGGGGAAGCTGCGTGGCGATATAAGGCGATGCACCCACGCGTCTGCCGTTGATCATCACCGAGCAACCCGAGGGAGTACTGCTCACTTTGAGTGCACCATGCGCTTGGGTGGCCAACGCAAGCTCTGCCTCGTCAACCAGGCGCATCACGTGGGGCGGATGATCTTTCAGGCTAGGGCGTAAGTCGGGCACAAGGCTGCGGCACTGTGCCATGTGCTTAAGAGCCGCGTCGCGATTGCCCTGGTCGAGCATGGCGCGGGCTAGGTACAGACAACTATTTTGCACCTGTTGAGCCACAACTGTTTGACGGTTCAGCGATTCGAGGGCTTGTTTCGCTCTGCGCATCACCTTCATTGCGGCCTGGCGGGTGCGATCGGCATGACCCTGCGCCACATGTTCTAGGGCAGCTTGCGTATGCTTTTCGATATAAGCCAGGTCTGCTTCACGCGCCTGGCGTGCTTGCCGCGAATGCTTCTTTGCAAAGATGCTTTTCGCTTCATGACCTGCAAGCACATAAATACCGCGCTGGCGCAAGGCCTGCGCCAAGTTGCGCTCCAAGCGCCTGGGTATCGCGCGCTGACGCACTGTTCTGCTGCTCACTAAGAGCCAACGGGCATGCGTGGAGTCGGTGCCTTCGGCGCGAGCAATGGGTAGGCCGAGGGTCAGGTTGCCGACCCAGAAAGCACACAGGTAGAATACGTATGAACTGCTTAATAAGTGATTCAAAGCGACGCGCAGTATGGATTAATTATACCTATACTGCAAGTGGTGCTCTCGTAGGATTTGGTACCCATAGGTTTGGAGGACTATGTTGTCCCATTTTGGCTGAACTTAAATCGTCTCAATTTGTTTTGAGCTTGAGTGCGCCCGGACCGCAGAACCGAAGACATATTAAAGATATTTCGAGGGACGAGGACAGGACGAAAACCAAGATCAGAGCAAAGTGAGACGATTTAGAGGCGTTGGTAGCCCTCAGGTTCAGACGCCCTAAGCGAAATCACAATGCGCTGCTTTTTACCTGCTTTGGCATTGACCCATTGCACCTTTTCGGGACTGCCCTGGCCTCCTGCCAAGGTATGCATGCCTGGGCTCACTTGCCGTGTGAGCGGTGCGCTGCCAAGGCGTTGACCATCCAACCAGATGTCACCAAAGGGCAGTACGACAATGGTCCAGGTGGCAGGGCGACGCGATTTTGTGGTGCTGGAATTAGCGCTCGTAGTGGACGCCTGATTCACATTGCTGCCTTTGCGCAAAGGTTGTGAGGGTGGCTCTGGGTGCCTGAACTTTGCCCATAACAAGGTCCGTTGAGTGGCCTGCTTAGGTGCTGGACGAAAAGAATGCTGCGCTGGTTGCTTGCGCGTTGGCGCCGAGGATGCCCTAAGGTCGGGTGTCGCTGGGGTGGCATGTAGGGCTCCGGTGGGAGAGCTTTCTAAGTTAAACCAGAATGCGATCAGCAGCATGACCGCAATAACTAAGGAGCTGGTGCTTCCTAGCCATAACCAAGGGATGCCTTGGGGTTGCTGAGAAGGGGGCGGTGTGGGCTCGCTGATTGCAGGTGTTGATTGTAGCTCGCTTGTTAGCTCGGGTTCTTGCGTTGTGTTGCTTTGGGTGATCTGAGCCGGCTGTTCGGGTCGCGTGAGTGCCTGCTCCTGCAGCAAGCGACAGGCAAGGGAGCTGGTGGTCTCGACGCGCTCGTTGTGTGCGTAACGATAAACCAACTCGCCCAGGCGTTGACGCAATGTGGCTGGGATAGCGATGTGACTTAGTGCATCGAGCAAGGCCGTAGCAGAAGGACAGCGTTCGCTGGGATCGGCGGCGATCAGCCATTCGATGCTTTGCAGTAAAGGAAGCGGCGCATGCGGGGCTAGGGTAGCGATGGGGGTGTGATTGCGCTGGCGCATGCGTTCGAAGATCTGAACATTGGTGTTGGCCTCAAAAGGCTGCCGATGGGCGAGGCACTCATAAAGAGTAACACCGAGAGCGAAGAGGTCATTCTGGGCGGTGCAGATGCCTTGGCTGGCATATTCGGGGGCGATGTAGTTCGCTTTGCCTTTGACGATATTGCTGGGCTGGCTCGACTGATCCAAGGCCTTAGCAATACCGAAATCGGTGAGTTTGATTTCGCCCATATGACTGAGCAGGATATTCGAAGGCGAGACATCGCGATGCAGCACTCCTTTGTATTTCCCTTCCGCTCTGCCGGTGTGAGCAAAGTGAAGCGCGTGGGCGAGCTCGATCCCGATATGGGTGACCATCAGAGGATCCATGCGTTGCCCATGGATCCGCAGTGCGCGCAGCAGGGCATGTAAATCCAAACCCTCCACGTACTCCAAGACCAGGTA
>CAYWAT010000055.1:0-16472 GCA_964456305.1 uncultured Polyangiales bacterium
GCTGGGAAGGAGCCAGCAACCCTCTCAATCAGGCAAGTTGCGGCGTCGATATGAACTACTCAAGCGAAGACCGTTGGCGTTACGCCGTTATGGAATGCGGTATTCCACTCAAAGCAGGCCTGTGATGAGACCATTGCGCACACACGAGGACAGAATCATGCAATCAACCCGACTTAGTCTACGTCAACTCATAACCCTGCTGCTGCTCATCAGCTTTAGCAGCAGCTGCATCCCCAACATCTTTGGCAATGGCAGCAATAAGCAAGATAGCCTGCAATGTGAAGATACCAGCAGCTCGGTTGCGCTTATAGGTCTCGATCACCCAGCGAAACCTGCGATCGAAAAGCTGGTGCAAATGGTGCTCGACCGTCGCGTCGCTGATCCCGAGGACCTCATGCCTCCCGATGGTGGCACTGGATTGGAGGCCAGCACGATTAATCTCGGCAGTCTTAATGATCGCATGCCACGTTCAAGTGTCGCCAACTTGATTATGGCAGTCGCCCCCCGCAATAGCTTCTTAGCTAACTTGCGCACCTCCACCCCCGAAGCGACCATCCAAATCATCAGCGATGCGGTCAACAAATGCGATGATGCCGCCGCACGCGAAGCGGTTTTGAAGGTCTACAACGATTATCCCGCCGACTTTGCAGGCCTGGACGAAAAAACTCTCAAAGGAATCTGTGTCGCCACCGAAACGGGTGCCATGGTGGGCCATGCTACCAGTAATGGACAACGCCGTTTTGGACCCAAGGATCCCATTCGCCTTCAGGAACTGGTCGCCCTTACCAACAACCTCATGGGCGCCGGTGACACCGAGGGAACACACAGCTGTGATTTGGGCGGCACTCGCAATGCCTTCCCCACCGAGAGACTGTTGTTGCAACTTTGCAAAGACGGCTACCTACGTGAGGTCAACCGCATCAAAAGCGAAAACCCAGCGCGCGCAGAATGGACCACTGCTGACTTCGACAATTATGTATTGTTCAAAAACATAGAACGCAGTGCAGCCTGGTGCTTTGGCAATCTCGAAATAGGCACCAGCGGATTGGTGGTCATGCCCGACCCATGCAACTTCAGTCTAATCGACGAAATGCCACGCCCCTTCGTCATGGCAACAATGATGCTGTGGATGCTGCGTCAAGAGCCCTGCGCTCGCGAGATCGTCAAGCCCTTCTTGCTCAGCGCTAAGGCTGATGGTTTGCAATGGGCCTGTCAGGCTAAGTACGAAGCGAACAACCCTGGTGAACAATGCTTCCCTACGCCTGAGGAAGCCCTCAGCAACCCTGCGCTTCCCGATGAACCACTGCCCACGCCTGAAGGATCAGATGACGAGACGCCCCCAGAGGACAACAACACACCTCCGGTAGACACAAACAACTGTGAGGGCGTTGAGCTACCCACCGGAACTAAGCAGTGCAGCGGTACGGTTGAAAACAATAACGTCACAGTGCCGGTGAACTTCAGCGCGGCAAGCATCGATGCACGTTTTCAGAACACGCTCGCGACCATGAACGCAAACCTCGCTGTCACATCAACAGAGTGTGCAGCGAATGGAGCGATTACCTACTTCGGCAACGGCACCTTCACCATCAGCGGTTTAGTGAGCCGAAATGGAACGATCAGCTCTATCGTTGCTAGTGACGCGAATGCCAGCACCCTAAGCATTGGTGTGGACTACAGTGACGGCAATAGCCAACTTATCAGTCTCAGCTGCGACTGAGCTACTCTTAAAGCGCATGCCCTGAGTGAAGTGTCGCCTTATGACGACAACGCTCAGGGCTCAAAGAGCGAATACATTACAGGCTCTTGCTTACTCCATGCAGTTAGATTCCAGGTAGAGGGGGGACGAAATAGGCAGCTCTTTTACCTAGACCGCCCTCGCTTTAACCTGATCCTGGCTTCGTCCGGCTGCCAAGCACAACGACGACTGCGAAGCATCAGACTCTGTGGGCTGCGCCAGTTATCGTTATGCTGACTGTGAAACGCCAGACTCCTATGCGTTGCGTGCGAGTAGAACGAGCGCCCATGAAATGGGTAGCAACGCCTGGCATGCATAGAAATGTCAGAAGCGAACGCCTGCGAAGCAGGTAGCAGCGCCTGGCAATTAAAGAGTATCTCTCTATACGCCTTCGGCGCTGTGGTCCGGGCGCACTCAGGCTCAACGCAAATTGAGAGCGATCTAGACCTCAAATGCATTGGCGATGCGTTTAATCTGAAGACATCCGACGACGGCGCCACCACAGTCCGGCCCATATCAACGCCACCATTGCAATAAGCGAAAGGCGTGTTCGGCCGCTCATGATGCTGTTGTCACAATCAAAGGGACCATCGCCTGTCGCCGTGGCATCCACATCCATGCTCAACCCACTGGTAAGGTCGGAGCTATCTGGATCCGACCCATCGGGATCATCGCCCGTCGTTGTTGGATTGGTGGTGGGAACACAGGCATCGGGCAAAGGTGAAAGCGATGACCATTGACGCTGATCTTGATCGGCCTGGCACTCAAGGCACATATCTGCAGGATTGGCTTCGCCATCGCTGTAACAAACGCTATCGATAAAACAAAAACCGGGGTCGATAGTGCCATCACAACGGTCGGTGGCCTCGTTGCAGCTAAGGTTTCCGCAAGCAAGGCCATCCGGCACACAGGGGTCACCACTGGGATCGGCAACGCACATACCGGTGGCCGTGCCTGCATTCGCATCGCAGCGTTCAAGCTGACAAAAAGCACCGTCGATATCGGGACACACATCGTCAAGGCTAGCTCGCGGGTCTTTGCAAAAGAGCTTTAAGAAACACTGCTCGGCTTCTTCCGTCGTTGTTCCCCAAACATAAAAGTAGCTAAAGCGAAGCACTTCATCGGTAGCTAAATCGCCGATGTTGAAGATGAGCGTTGTCAGGCGTTCAGCTGGGGCACCGCCATTAGGATCGGTGGGGGATTGCCACAAATCGCTCAGCTGCGGAATATTGCTGCCATTGGCAAAGAAAGGCTGCACATGCGCTCGCGAGCGCACTGAACCTGTTGCACCGGGATCAAAGTCAAAGGCCCCCATGCCAAAGCTCGCCTGAATCCGTGGCGGCACAACGCCATTCTCATCTTGACCTGCGGTTGCGATCACCAGGCTATGACGAGCGATATTGGCCTGTGCCAGCACATCGTTGACGGTCGCTCCCAAGTTGGGATCGGCACCGGGTTGAGTGCTGGGGTTAACCCCGCCATGATCAGGATCGCCACCACGCGCAAAGTAAAGATTACGCAGCGGCTTGCCCTTATTCTCCAGTTCGAGATTAGCTTGCACGTAGCAGTCGTCTTCGGACAAACGCAGGGTTTGACGCAAGATGACCTCGCGATTCTTGGCCCCATTGCTGTCCTCGTAACGCCCCTCCCATGCAATGCTATCGGTGCCGATAACCATGGGTGCAGTCCCCACGAAACTCTTTTGTACAAAGGTGGCAATATTGGCGACCTGATCGAGTTCGCCATCGTCGTCCTCACCCTGCAACACAAAAAACTCTACGGGGTCGGCTTGTTTATACGCATCAAAGGTCGAGCCCTGCGCCGTCGAAAAAGTCATACTGCCGCCTGCCGTGCTGTTGAGTTTGGAGACCAGCAAGCCATCCTCGTTCACCACCAAATAATCCACACGCGGAAGTGTCACGCCTGGCGATTGCACAATGGCATCCTGAGCAAGGCTCTGACGGGCAACAACACCATTGATAAGCAAAGCAACAACGATACTTTTTAATACAACGATAAAAACCTGATGACGGCGATATAAGCCCAAAAGATTCATGGGTTGCTCTCTTTCTTTTCGTCAATACGCTCGTCTTCTTGAGCGGGTGGCACGCGCTCCAAAATGATGAACTCTACCCGGCGATTCAAGTGACGATGCTCATCGCTATCATTGGGAAGCAATGGCCGAGTTTCGCCATAACCGCGGATGCGCAAACGTTTGGCTTCAACCTCTCCCTCTTTCCACAGCCACAACGCCACGGTGCGCGCACGTCGACGCGACAAATCGAGGTTATAGTCGGGTGTACCTTCGTCACTGGTATGCCCTTCAATGGAAAGCGCTTTGATTTCAGGATGCTCGCGCATCACCTTAGCAACCATCTCGAGAGTAGGGATGCTCTCGGGAAGCAACTCCGCTTTGTCCAGCTGAAACTCGATAGGCTCGGGCATAGTGAGCGCCGCATCTTCGATAACAATCTGTGGCGCCGTATCAGGACAGCCATCGCCGTCTTGATAGCCGTTGTGATTTTCCGGCTCATCCGGGCAGTTATCTTCTGAATCTAAAATGCCATCCTGATCGTTGTCGATCTCAGGGCAGCCATCGTCATCTTGGAATCCATCCATGTCCTCAGGCGTGTCAGGACAGGCGTCATCCTTATCGTTAATGCCATCGCCATCACGATCACGTGGCGGCGCAATTGTTTTTGCACGCGTCTTTTTGATGCGTGTCACAGGACGTGGTCGCGGCGGCGCATAGCCCACATTGGCAATGAAACGCACAACAGGATCGCCAACCGCACGTACCAATCCCGCACTCACACCAGCCCCTGCACTCAAACCAAAGGCCGTAGTATATCGTCCCCCAAGCAAGAGTTCGAGAGGCGTAGACTGCGCAGTAAAAAACTCACCGGAACGAAAACTTGACGCCCCGTTAAGCTCCGCCACCAGGCGCAATGCATGCTCAAACAGAGGCAAGTGCGCACCAATGCCAAACTGCATTTCTGTACCCACATCAATATCGAGAAAGTCGCGATTGGGGCGATACTGCACACCCAGGTTCAATACAGGAATCACCCATTCGGTGGCATAGGCCAAGCTCGCCAAAGCGAGAAAGGTCACGCCATCATCACTGGCCAGAGCATCGGTGGTTCCCACAGGCAATCCCAGCGACGCGCTCAACCCCACCTGCAATCCCTGCGGCTGCAAACTGGTGGTATCGCGTTCGCCATAAAGATGCACCGAGGCGCCTAAGTAAGGCTGCCCCACCCCTGCTGTTGAGGGATCAAAATTGGCCACGCCCACAGCCGCAGGCGCCTCGCCCGATTGATACAACACCAGAGGAAGCCCAACAAAAAGGTCTAACCAATCAAATAAACCCAGGGCGGCTGTGAGGTGAGCGCCAAGGGCATGCTCGACGATGTCGCCGATTTCGTCATTGCTACTGCGCACACGCAAGGTAAGTGGGTCGTGCGCATAATCAAGTGAGAGCTGCACCGACCAACGCAAGTGGCCAAGGGTATCGGGCAGCTGCAACATAAAACCATCTTCGATCGTGGGCGCCGGACGATAACGGTTGAGCGTAAACCCCTCCTGAGCCTGTGCTCCTAAGGGAAGTGTTGCTGTTACGAGCAACACCGATGCAATCACCAGAGAATGAAAAGTACGCTGTATCATAACGGCCAATCGAAGAGTGGCGTTATCGTACACGAAAATCGGTTCAAGGGACAAACTTAGGCTGGCTTTCAAAATCTCGTACCAAGAGATTGTATTTATATTGAAGTCCGAGAGTTTTCGAACAGGCGACAGACAATGCCAACCCGGACATCCATAACTGCGGCTTACAGATTTGAAGACAAGCCTTTGCTCAACAAAAGAAATGTGTTAGATACTAGCCCGCTCTGCGGGAGTGTCTGTTCCTTGGGAATGTACATACAACGCGCCGCGAGGCCGCGCGCGTGATTGAGGTCATTGAAGGGAGGCAAGCATTCCCTCCAGACGACTACCTCAACCTCGCCTATGTCCCTCGCAACCCTACAATCACAACTTCAGCAGTGCGCCCTGCCTTTATGCACGGCGCATGACGCCCGTGCAGTGCAGTGCAAGGTGCATCACGGACCGCGAGGCATTGTCGCTCGCGTCATGGTTGAGGCAGTCGACCAGCCACAGTTACATCAAGGCAACTACAGCTCGGGGATTACGGTAGGTACCTGCGCTGCGATCAGCCGCGATTTAGCGGCTCTTTTAGAAGCCCGCGAACCCTGGTCCACCAAGCCCTACAACCTCGAAGTTAGTACCCCTGGAATCGAGCGCCCCCTTTTGGCTGCCGAAGACTATCAACGCTTTCAAGGGCTGCACGCCAAGATATGGCTAACCCAACCTGCTCAGGGGCAAAGCGTTATCAAGGGTACGCTGATGACCTGCAGCCAACACGAAGTCTGTATTCAACCGATCAAAGCCAACGATCCCCTTGCCCTTCCCTTCGACCACATCAAAAAAGCGCACCTGCTCTACACCGTGACCTAAAGGATCCATCCATGGAAAGCACGCTATCTCTTCAAGATATCATCGAACAAGTCAGTCAAGAAAAAGACATTGACCCTCGCATCCTCGTCGAGGCTACCGAGCAGGCCATCCTCATGGCAGCCAAGCGCACGTTTGGCATGGAGCGCGAACTCGAAGCCCGTTTCAACCGCGAAACCGGTGCTGTTGACCTTTTTCAGTACATGACCGTGGTTGAAGATATCGAAAACTCGGAACGAGAAATCAACGCTGACGAAGCTCAGCGCTACGGCCTCGAGGCAGCCATCGGCGAAGAACTAGGCTTTCAAATCTTCTACATGAAGGCCGATAGTGACCAAGCGCGCAAACAAGACGAGGAGTTCGGCGAGCTCCTGGCGCTCCAACAGCATCGCCAACAGTTTGGCCGCATCGCCGCCCAAACCGCCAAACAAGTGATCATCCAGCGTGTACGCGATGCCGAACGCGAGCGAATCTACCAGGAGTACAGCACGCGCAAAGGTGAGATCATTACCGGCATCGTGCGCCGCTTCGAACGGGGCAACAACATCATCATCGACCTAGGCAAAGGGGTTGAGGCGATTTTACCCTCACGCGAACAAACCCCTCGCGAAAGCTACCGCCCTGGCGATCGTATCGTGGCCTATCTCAAAGAGGTGGAGCGTTCAGCGCGCAGCCAACAACTTATCTTCTCGCGCAATGACGTGGGAATGCTCGTCAAACTCTTCGAAATGGAAGTACCCGAGATTTACGAAGGCATTGTCCGCATTGTTGCAGCTGCTCGAGAGCCAGGTTCGCGCGCTAAAATCGCCGTCAGCAGCCGTGACCACGACGTGGATCCCGTGGGCGCTTGCGTAGGCATGAAAGGCGCCCGCGTTCAAGCCGTCGTTCAAGAGCTGCGGGGTGAAAAAATCGATATCGTTCCCTGGGATCGCGACCCAGCACGTTTCGTTTGTAACGCTATCGCTCCAGCAGAGGTGCTGCGTGTGGTGATCGACGAAACGAACAGCAACATGGAGCTCGTCGTGCCCGATGACAAACTATCACTGGCAATTGGTAAGCGCGGTCAAAACGTACGACTTGCCTCTAAGTTAACGGGATGGAAACTCGAAATCATCGGTGAATCACGCTTCCAGCAAATCGAGGAAGCCTCCATTCAAGAGCTGGCCAGCGTCGTCGGTAATAACGCAAGTCTCGCCCAGCAGCTTTACCGCGCCGGTTTCCGTAGTGTTGGCGAAGTGGTGGATGCCAATCCTCAAGAGTTACTGAGTATCGATGGCTTTGAAAACATGGACGCTCTTGATATTCAACAACGAGCTCTCGCAGCCCTCGAGACACTCCGCCAACAAAGACTGCAGCACGTTCCCGAACGCCTGAACGAAATCACCCGCAAAGAACGTCTGCTCTTGGTCAAAGGGGTGACCGATCGCGTGGCCGAACTGATGACCCATGCGGGTTATCCAAGTCCCGAAGATGTTTACAACGAGCCCGACAAAGATCGTTTTGCTCTAAAAATCGGTCTCGAAACGCAAGCTGCACAACGTATTTACGAAGCCGCGAAGCATTTCATCGACCACGAGTGGCCCGCGGTCATCACCCCAACTCATTCTCCCGCAAACGCAGACTCACAGGTTGCTTCTTAAGTGCAAATTTCAACGTCAAAAGGGTTGCGTTTACGGAGAATACTCCCAACATCGCTACCCGCTGATGGGCAGGCAAAGATATTATGGCATCAACATCACAAGCGATCGGCTCAGCCGGTGGAGGACAACAGATGAGTAAAGTCCGAGTTTATGAGATTGCTCGTGATTTGGGCGTTCCGTACCGGGAACTTGTCCAGCACGTGTCGACGTTGGGGATTACCGTGCGCAATCACATGAGTGCGCTCGATCCAAGCGATGTAGAGCGTATTCGCCGCGCGTACAGCAAAGAGAAAACGGCCAAGGTAGTGGAGGAACGCATTCGCCCTACGGTGGTGCGCCGTCGTGCTGTTGCTAAAAAGAGCGAGGCTCCTCCTGCTGAGGCCGAAAGTACGCCAATCAAGCCAGCTGCAACGCCAAGTGTAAGTCAGCCCCTAAGCAGTCCCTCGCCCTCAGTTCGGGAAGCGACCCCTGTGTCTAGTCCTGCAACAACACAGCCCGCCGCTGCCAAAACAGCCGCCGCTGCCAAAACAGCCACCCCTGCAACAACACAGCCCGCCGCTGCCAAAGCAACGCCCACCAAAACGGATACCAAAGCAGCGCCCGCCGTTGCGGCCAAGCCCGTCAGACTATCCCCCGACAGCGCAACCAAGGTTGCCCCCGCTCCCAACGACCCAGCTCCCGACAGTTCACAGGACAGTCAGGGCTCTTCGTTGCCTCCAGCAGCAGTGCGTTTCGCCCACGCCAACCTTCCTCCAGGGGTTGTCGCCCGCGGTAGCACCGTATCGCCCGGTGCAGCTCCTCTCTCGGCTAGCGCTCGCTCGCGTATCGTTTCCGAGCATGCCGCAAGACGCGTGGATGTCCCTCGACGACGCGAACTTGGCCGCGCTGCACTGGGACCATTGGGGCGGTCGCAACCCAACCGCCACCACCGCAAGAAAGGTCCTGGCGCAGGTCCGGGACAACGCAAAGGTGGCGGCAAGCAAACCGAAATCACAGTACCAAGCGCACAAAAGCGCATCATCAAAATCGAGGACCAGGTACAGTTGCAGACCCTTGCCCAACGCATGGGCATGAAAGCCACCGAAGTGCTCATGAAGCTGATGCAGCTCGGCATGAGCGGGGTGCATATCAATAGTACGCTAGACGCAGATACCGCCAAGATTCTCGTGAGTGAGTTTGGCTGGGATGTGGAAAACATCGCCCGTTCGGAAGAACAAATCGTCAAGGAAGCGCGCGGTGAGTTCGAGGATAAAGAAGAGGATCGCGTTCCACGAGCACCGATCATTACGGTGATGGGCCACGTCGATCATGGTAAAACCTCGCTGCTCGACAAAATCCGCTCGGCCAACGTGGTCTCGCGCGAAGCCGGGGGCATTACTCAACACATCGGCGCCTATCGCGTTGATACAGCCAAAGGTAGCATCGTCTTTCTGGATACCCCAGGTCACGAAGCCTTTACCGCCATGCGTGCTCGCGGCGCGCAATGCACCGACGTGGTTATCCTTGTGGTTGCCGCTGACGACGGTGTGATGCCGCAAACACGCGAAGCGATTCACCATGCCAAAGCAGCAGAGGTTCCCATCGTAGTGGCGGTGAACAAAATCGACAAACCCGGCGCGCAACCTGAGCAGATCAAAAGCGCCCTTGCTGCCGAGGGTCTACAACCCGAGGATTGGGGAGGTACCACGATCTTTGTCGAATGCAGTGCTATCAACGGTCAAGGCATTGATACCCTACTCGATAGCGTACTGCTCACCGCCGAGATGCTGGAGCTTAAAGCCAACCCCACGACACCTGCCGAAGGTGTAATTCTCGAATCTTATCTAGACCGAGGCAAAGGCCCTGTTGCCAATGTGTTGGTGCGCAACGGCACGCTCAAGATCGGAGACTACGCAGCAACAGGCAACGCATGGGGCCGCATTCGCGCCATGACCAATGACCGCAATGCACAAGTGCAATCGGCGGGTCCCGCCACGCCTGTGGAGGTATTGGGACTTTCCGAGGCCCCTGCCGCAGGCACCAGCTTTTACGTGGTAACCAAGCAAAAGCATGCTCAAGAAATCAGCGAATCGCGCAAGGCTGCATCAACGCCTTCGGCGATATCCACCATCGGAGCAGCCAGTCGTAGCCTGGATCAGCTTTATCAACGCATGCAGAGCGGTGAAGTTCAAGAACTCAGCCTGATCATCAAAGCCGATGTGCAGGGTTCCGTCGAAGCGGTGAAAAAATCACTCACCGATCTCTCAACCGAGAAGGTACGCGTTGCGGTGATCCACAGCAGCGTCGGTGGCATCACCGAAAACGACGTGATGCTCGCCAGCGCCTCCAATGCCATTGTGGTGGGCTTTAACGTCCGCCCAGCAGGGCAGGCCGCTGCTGCTGCCAAACGCGAAAACATCGAGATTCGCCTTTACAACATCATCTACGAAGCCATCGACGACGTCAAAAGCGCCATGGCAGGCTTGCTCGCACCCAAACTGGTGGAGAAAGAACTTGGCAAAGCAGAAGTGCGCCAAGTCTTCAGCATTCCCAAAGTGGGTACCGTGGCAGGTTGTTATGTCACCGACGGCAAGATCCTACGAAACGCCAAAGTGCGCCTAGTGCGTGACGCCGTTGAAATCTGGAAAGGCGATCTCAACTCACTACGTCGCTTCAAAGACGATACCCGCGAGGTAGGCTTGGGTTACGAATGCGGTATTGGCCTTGCCGGCTACAACGACATCAAAGAACGTGACATCATCGAGTGCTTTGAAACCGAAGAGGTCGCTGCCTCACTCGACTAAGCATGACGACTCCAGATTCAACGTCGGTGCGCTCTCTACGTTTGAGCGAATCCATACGACACGAACTCATGCAGCTGCTGATCTCAGAAACCCTGCGCGATCCTAACGTCCAGGGGCTCTTTATTTCTCAAGTACAGATGACGGGCGATCTACGCATCGCCCGTATCTACCTGCGTCACCCCAAGGGTTCAGACATTAATACCGAACAGGCCGTCAATGCGATGCAAGGGGCAAGCACCTTTCTTCGTAAGCGTTTGAGCGCATCCCTCAAGGTGAGGCACGTGCCGGAGCTTCGATTTTTCTGGGATCGAGGGGTGGACCACGCACAACATATCGAAGACCTACTCAATGAGGTCCCCTATGAATCTTGAGCCAAGCATTGACTGTATTAATCGCGGTCAGCACTTTCTCGTCACCTGTCATCGCATTCCCGACGCCGATGCACTGGGTTCCTCGTTGGGCCTCGCAGCCCTACTACGTCAGCTCAACAAAAAGGTCACACTTTACATCCCCGATACCCTAGCGGATTCGTTGCTCTTTCTTCCGGGCCTCGAGCACATCACTCAAAGCCTACCGAAAAAAAGTCGCTTCGATGCCACCTTCGTGATGGATTTAGCTGCAGAAACATTGCTGCCCATCAACTTCCCCTCCAGCAAACGCAGTGGTCCCCGCATCGTTTTCGATCATCACGCAAGCCATGACAGCTTTGGCGATATTGTGGTGCGCGATATTCATGCTGCGGCAACGGCCGAAGTAGTAGTGCAACTTGCTCGCCGCATGCTCAACACCAAGACCCTTTCGCGTGAGATGGCTATGCCTCTTTACGCCGCCTTGGTAGGTGATACCGGGGGATTTCGTTACAGTACCAAGCCAGCAACCTTACGCTTGGGAGCCGAGCTACTGGAGGCCGGATTTGATGCTTGGCAGGTTGCTTACCAACTCTTTGAAGACTGGCCACATGCGCGCATGGCTCTGCTACAGCGCTTATTGGGCAGTCTCAAGCTGATATGCAATGGACGGGCAGTCCTCATGCACGTAACTCAAACGATGCTCGCCGAAACCGGCGCCGACGAACTCATGGTCGAAGGTTTAGTTAATTACGGTCGAATGCTGCGCGGTGTCGAAATTGCTGCCCTGGCATGGGAGCATACAGTGCACAGCCCATCGCCATCACGTCTCGCTATCAAGGTCAGTCTTCGTTCTCGAGATAATGCTAACGCCGCTATCATTGCCGAAAAAATGGGTGGTGGTGGACATCGCAATGCTGCGGGAGCGTTGGTAGATGACAGCTTAGCCAACGTGCTCGTGCTCTTGGAGCAGCATATTCTCAGCTCGCTGGCTTAGGCCATCCTCACTCAACGTGTCGCACCCCCATGGCCTCCTAATCGTCGACAAAGATCCGGGCTGCACCTCGCACGATGTTGTCGCTAAGGTGAGGCGTGCTCTTGGCACACGCAAAGTGGGACATGCAGGCACGCTCGATCCCGCAGCAAGCGGCGTGCTTGTTGTATTGGTGGGAGAAGGCACCAAGCTGGTCCCCTTTCTTACCCTCGATGACAAGCACTACGACGCCACTATCACCTTTGGCAAAGCAACGGACAGCCTGGATGCGGATGGCAAAATCATTGCTGAGGCGCCTGTTCCCAACACCTTAACGCCAGCACGTCTCAAACAAGAAGTGCGTTACTTTCTAGGCAGTTACTTGCAACGGGTACCCGCTAAAAGTGCAGTCAAAGTCGCAGGACAGCGTCTTTACCGCCAGACACAGCTTAGCGACACCAGCAGCGAACTGCCTATCCGTCTTGTGCGCTTATACCAGGTCATGCTCACCAATTGGCAGTGTCCCAACCTCAGTCTACACATTCATTGTGGCAAGGGTTTTTACATCCGTGCCTTTGCCCGTGACCTAGCAGTACGCATGGGCACGGTTGCGCACCTAAGCCAACTCAGACGCACACAGAGTGGCGTATTCGGACTCGGTCAGGCTATCGATATGAGTATCTTGACTGCTGCCGCCAAGCACGATCTCAGCGCGCAGGAACACGTACGAAAGGCACTGCAACCTCTAAGCGTAGCCTGCCAAGGAATGCATAAGGCCGTGTTGTCCGAAGAAGGCATTCTCAACGCACAACACGGTCGTGCCCTAGATCCAGGTAGCTTTGCACACGATCAATTACCCACCACCGACGCAAAGGTCCCTGTGATATTGCAAGATAGCAAGGGCCACATTTACGCAATCGCTCAGCGTGAAAACCAGGATGACGAATGCTTGCGCATCCTGCGTGGATTTAGAACGTAAAGTTCCCGGACTGAGGAATTATCCAAGGGAGGTTGGAAGACGCTGGGGCGATGCCCAAACCTCGTTGAGGATCATGACGAAAACAAAGGGAGTTCAAGGAGATGCAAGATCGACGGGAAGGGCTTGACGGCAGTTGTTCATCAACGCTGACGACGGCGCTGTTCTTCTTCGAGCAAGCGTCGAGCAGCACGCACACCTAAGCGAAAGCCAAGGGCAAGGCCCACGAGGAGCACTCCAGGGATATAAAGCCAATGCGCAATGCTGGGCACCCGGAGCACTTAGACCTCCGCGCCTCAACACGCACCCCGATTTTATGGTTGAGCGCCTTAGCTCTGTTGAGACGATGCTTCGGGCAAGGCTTTCAACTCTTGTCTGAGCGTCTGCAGTTCACGTGCGGCACAACGCATAAGCAAGGCCGTGTACAGCACAAAAGCAAGCAGCAGGAGCCAAAGCAACGCATAGGCGATCAGCAACAATGTACCGCCGGCGATGCTCTCCTTGGGGACACCGCGAACTGCTTTAAAGGCGGTGGCACGATCATCCGCAGCAGCCTGTGCATACAGTGTCGAGACCCAGCCCATGCTTAGGAGAGATGCGATCCCTGTAGCGAAGAGTTGTTTTCGATATGGTTTTTTCATGCCACGCCCCATTGCTCTGCCTTTAGATTGTCATTGACCTCTTGTACAGACTGCACATGGCGCTGCACCTGCCAACGCCACAGCAATAGCAGCAGGAAAAGCAGCGTGAAGGTCACCATGCCTAGTGCAAATACCTTGGCCATCGTGGGATCTAAACCCTGACCACGTCCCGAAATCACGGTGGGATGCTGCCCACGCCAACGCTGTACGCTGTAATGAATAATGGGCAGGTCCGCTAAGCCCACCAGTGCCAACCCCGAGGCAAAGCGCTTCTCCACCGCGCTGGTGCCCTTGACCCCATGCAAAGCGAGGTACGCACCAAAGATCATCCCGGCGAGCAAGGTTGTCGTTAGCCGAGGATCCCAGGTCCACCAGACTCCCCAGGCTTTGCGCGCCCACAAAGAACCGGTGGCAAGCGCAGCGATACAAAAGACCAGGCCGATTTCCGCGCCACTCAGCGCCCACGCATCCCAGTGGGCTTTGCCTTTCCATAAATACATCCCGCTACCAAGGGCGCACACGCCAAAACCAAGGTACATGGCGTAGGCACTGGGGACGTGAATATAAAAAATCTTCTGCACGATACCCATGGTTGACTCCACCGGAGCAAGCGCAAAGACGCTGTACAGCAACGCGAGCATGCTAAGAGAGACGCAAGCCACAAGCAGACAAAGAACGCGGAACATAGGATACACACCTCGATGACCAAGAGCACAACGCTGGATCAAGAGCCATGGAACCGCCAGTTTCTTTTTGTGACGGGCAAAGGTGGCGTGGGCAAAACCACCCTATGTGCGGCGCTCGCAACCCATCTAGCGTCCCAAGGCAAACGCGTATTGGTGGCGCTTTGCGGCCGGCAAACCCCGCTTGTGAACCTTTTCGACACCGACCTGCCCGATGGTCGCATGCGGTGCATCGCCCCCAACATCGACGCGGTGTGCATGCGCCCTCACTATGCCATCGAGGAATACGGCCGCATGATCCTCAAAGTCAAAGTGCTGTATCGCGCTCTTTTTGAGAACCCCAAGGTCATGGCTTTTTTGCGTGGCACGCCGGGCTTGGAAGCCTGGTCATTGCTCGGCAAGGCCTATTATCACGCGGACCAAGACACCGACGACAAAGGCAATGCGCGTTACGACACAGTGATCTTCGATGCGCCTGCCACCGGTCATGCCATCGATATGCTGAAAGTGCCGCAGGTGATCTGCGACCTAGCTCCGGCGGGTTTGCTGCGTCGTGAAGCCGAGGGTGCATTGACGATGTTGCGCGATCCAGCCCGCAGCGGCGCTTTGCTGGTCACCCTTGCCGAAGACCTGCCCACCCAGGAATGCCTCGAGCTTTACCAGGTCTTCAACGAGGAGCTGCATATTCCTATCGGTGCCGTGATGCTCAATCGCTTCGACGATGCACCTCTAGACCCTAACCTAAAACAACAACTGGAGTCTCCCCCCGAGAACCTCAGCCCATGGCAGCCCGCCTTCGAATGGAAACGACACCAGCAGCAAACGCGACTGCACAACCTCAACCGCCTGAGACAAAACATCGAAGCCCCCCTGCTCTGCATCAACGAGCAACGGCCCGTTACCTTGGAGACACTAAGAGGCGCACTGGAAGCAAGCGTTATTTAGTGGGCAATAATACAACTGCAACAGACAAGGTAACAACGTTGCAACAGCTTTGAAAACTGACCTAACTTTATTGCAAAAAACCTTATGGTGGAAACTCTCTTGTTCTATTTCACAAGGAGACCTCTTCCATGATTCAAAGCATTACTGCACTCCCTTTGAAAGTTATCTTCTTTACATTTTTGATGATAAATGCCTGCAGCGTTCAAGGCGAAACAAGCATTTTAGACGGAGATGAAATCATTAAAAACGAGACACTCAAGCAAAAACTATATGATCGCTATTCGACAGTTCTCGAAATCGCAAAGAACAACGCAAACAAAACCCGGTGCGTTCACCTGCAAGACGCTAAGGGCATTCTTCTCTTTGACTTAGCGTGGATCAATAGAGACTTGGATAGCATCCAAGTTATTAGGCCAAACGATTTTGATAAAACAGAAAACGGGATCAATCCAGACCAAGGCTGCAGTCAGGATCATCTTGGCGCCCAGTGTTTATCTATGAATGAACACAAAAACTTTATGCCCATTCAGTGCACATGCATTAGGACACAAAATAATCGTGGTCGTAGTATCGAATACAAATGGCGCGAGTGTGAATTACCAATCTTTGCTGATTAAGTTTATGCACCTCATATCGATAAAAGCTGCCTATCTTTGATCACAAAGGCAACTCCGGATAATTCAACGGCTCCCCATCCTTATTCGTTGATGCCCTGACAAAAAGGTCACAACTAGCAGCATCGTTTTTGTCTCCGGGTTGCATTTAACTGGTCTTGAGTCTTAGTTTTTGAGGGTGGCTTGCTTGTTGCTTATCTATCTTAGGCAATGCGACTTAATGCTTTGCTTGTAAGCCTTTTTGTATTCCTTTGTGGGTGTCAGTGTCCTGGCTGCGGCGATGTGCCCGACGATTGTTTTGCATCGCGCATCAATGAAAAGCCAGTCGATGACCTACGGTTGGATATCTCCCGAGGAAGCGAAGGCTGGGTTATCGACGATGGCAGTGACCTTGATACGCCTCCCCCCTGCAGGGCTCTGCGAAACACGGCGTGGAATTTTCAGGAGCAGCGCGAGGATTTACAGCAGCAAGGGCTCTACATCGATATCACGTGTGACTCAGCTCAGGAGCTGTCGATTAATCTGAGCGCAGCGATTCAACTCGGCGATGCCTCTCAGTCATTAGGTCTTGCCTTGGAAAGGTGTGTGGGGATGAATAATTGCGCTTGAGTGGGATG
>CAYWAT010000056.1:0-1619 GCA_964456305.1 uncultured Polyangiales bacterium
GGCGCCATCGTCAACAGGGGGGGCAACAATCGCGGCGGTCGAGGTAGTCTGGCTATGACGATGATCGGCGCGGGTCTCGGTACCGTACCTGGTCTCACACTCATGATCACAGCCTCGCTTTTACCAGGCGACGCACTTGACGCGAATGCCGACCTAGCAATGGGACTCACGGGGTTCGGACTGTTTCTGGTCGGACCTATCATCGGCGCCATCATCGGCTATGAACTCTCACACAATGCCGCGGTGGCCGAGCTTGAAGATGGCAAAGCCAAAGGCACCCAGCAGAAAACTGCTCTTCGGGTCATGCCCACTATCGCCCCCACCGCCGATTTACGCGGCGCCATGCTCGGCGTCGTCGGCTGGTGGTGACATGATCTAAGAGCCGATGAAGGGATTCGACCGGCACTCATCACCGATGGTGGTCAGAGGCCCATGTCCAGGAATCACCAGCGTATCTTCGTCGAGATTGAGCACGCGTTGCTGCAGCGAGTCCAGCAGCTGAACCTGATCGCCACCCCATAAATCACTGCGGCCAATGCTCTGCTTGAAGAGGGTATCGCCTGCGAGCAGCAGTCCGTTGGTCTTGGGCATCAAGCTAGAAACCAGTGCCGGCGCGCTAAAACACACACTGCCCGGGCTATGACCAGGAGTATGCAGGGTATGCAACGAAAGCTCCCCCAGCGCGAGATCATCACCATCGCGAATAAAGCGGTCGACCTCGGGAACCGGCGGGGCCTTAAAGGGCATACCAAAGGCATCCAGCTGCATCTGCAGATTGTTGAACAAAAATAAATCCTGCTCATGCAGCAATACAGGGGCGCCGGTCTCCTCCTGCAGTTCATAGGCCGCACTAACATGGTCAAAGTGCGCATGGGTATGGGCAATGCCAATGCATTTGAGTTCATGCTTGGCCAGGCAGGCGAGGATTTTATTAAGCTCACCCCCTGGATCAAAAACCCAGGCTCGCTTTGTGTGCGGATCCCCCAGCACCACGCAGTTACAACCCAAGGGAGCGACCGGAAAAACCTCGACGATCATCGCGACCGATGCGTGCGCTGTTGCTTGAGCCAGTTCTTTTTATGCTCACAGGTCTTGGGATTCGCACATACCCCATAGAGCTCATGACGATGACCATTGAGGGTAAAGCCAAGTCCCTCCGCGATACGGTCCTGTAGGTCTTCGATCTCCGGACTTTCAAACTCGAGAATGCGATGACACTCGGTGCAAATAAGATGGTCGTGATGCTCATCTTCGTGAGCAACCTCGTAACGGGCAAAGCCATCGCCAAAATTACGCTCGTAGGCCAGGCCGCTTTCGCAGAGCAGCTTAAGAGTGCGATAAATGGTCGCATAACCCACGCGTGGGTCGGCCTTACGCGCGGCAAAGAGCAGGTCCTCTACAGAGAGATGGCCGTCGGAACGGAAGAAGATATCGGTAATCAGTCGGCGTTGATTGGTAGAACGCAGACCATGTTGATTCATATATGCGTCAAGACGCTGATGTAACTGGTCGATAGAGGGTTCCACTACGTGCGGAACTACTCGAAAGCGATTGAAATGTCCACGTCTTGGCGTCACATAGCGAGACCATGTTCTTGAAGAATACGTAGAGGTCACACT
>CAYWAT010000056.1:1629-16265 GCA_964456305.1 uncultured Polyangiales bacterium
CGAAAAGTTCTGGGCACCAAACACGAGCGCGAACTGCGCCGACTGCGCCCGCAGGTGGATGCCATCAATGCCCTTGAGGCCAGCATGCAGTCCTTGGACGACGCTGCTCTCAAGGCCAAAACCGCCGACTTTCGCCAGCAGCTCGATCAAGGCGCCAAGGTCGATGATGTCCTGGTCCCCGCCTTTGCGGTATGTCGCGAAGCCGCCAAGCGCGTGTTGGGCATGCGCCATTACGATGTGCAGCTCATCGGCGGCATGGTGCTGCACCAGGGCAAAATCGCCGAGATGAAAACCGGTGAGGGTAAAACCTTGGTAGCCACCCTTGCCTGCTATTTGAATGCCCTCAGTGGCAAGGGCGTGCACGTGGTGACAGTGAATGATTACCTGGCCCGCCGCGATGCCGAATGGATGTCTAAACTATACGACTTCTTGGGGCTCAGCACGGGAGTCATCGTGCCGCAGCAATCCGAGGCCAGTAAGAAAAACGCCTACCGCTGCGATATCACCTACGGCCAAAACAACGAGTTTGGCTTCGACTACCTGCGCGATAACATGAAGTTCAGCATCTACGACTATGTGCAGCGCGATTTGCACTACGCCATCGTCGATGAGGTGGACTCCATCTTGGTGGATGAAGCGCGTACGCCTCTCATCATTAGTGGCCCCGGCGAAAGCGCGAGCGCCAAGTACGGCAAGGTGAGCGAACTGGTATCGCGCCTGCGCCTCGATGAGCACTACACGGTGGATGAGAAAAACCACTCGGCCATGCTTACCGAAGAAGGCATCGAGCTGGCCCAGCGCAGTTTGCATAACGAGGGGCTTATCGACACCGCGAACCTATACGACCCGGTCAACCTCGAAAGTCTACACATTCTGCAGCAATCTCTGCGTGCCCATACCTTATATAAGCGAGACCAACATTATATGGTGTCGGCCGATGGCAAAGTGATGATCATCGATGAGTTCACCGGCTATGCCCTGCCCGGTCGCCGTTGGTCCGATGGGCTGCACCAAGCCGTCGAAGCCAAAGAGCAGGTGCCCATCCAAGATGAAAACATCACCCTGGCGACCATCTCCTTTCAGAACTTCTTTCGCCTCTATGACAAGCTCAGCGGCATGACCGGTACGGCCGATACTGAGGCCACCGAGTTCAATCATATCTACAAGCTCGACGTCGTAGTCATCCCCACCAATAAGCCAGTGGTTCGCGACGACAACGATGACCTTATCTACCGCAGTGAACGGGAGAAGTTTCACGCGGTTGTCGAAGAAATCGAACGCGCCAATACCCAAGGGCAGCCCGTCTTGGTGGGAACCACCAGCGTCGAAAAGTCCGATGCCCTTTCGCGCATCCTCACCCAACGCGAGGTGCCCCACAACGTATTGAACGCCAAGCAACACACCCAAGAGGCCTATGTTGTCGCCCAGGCAGGCAAAAAAGGCGCCGTCACCGTCGCCACCAACATGGCGGGACGCGGAACCGATATCCTGCTCGGCGGTAACCCCGAGATGTTGGCGCGACTCGAGGTGCTGCAGCAAGGCCAGCTGAACGAAGGCTCGGAAGCCTTTGACGAAGCCGTCAACCAAGCCACCGAGCGTCACAAGGAAAGCTGCGCCCGAGAGCGCCAAGAGGTCTTGGACGCAGGCGGCTTGCATATCGTCGGCACCGAGCGCCATGAGTCGCGACGCATCGATAATCAGCTGCGCGGTCGTGCAGGGCGTCAGGGCGATCCAGGTTCCTCGCGCTTTTACCTCGCCATCGAAGACGACCTCATGCGCATCTTCGCCGGCGAACGCATGGCCAGCATGATGGACCGCTTGGGCATGGAAGAAAACGTGCCCATCGAGCACACCTGGGTAACCAAAGCGGTGGAGAATGCTCAACGCAAAGTGGAGGAGCGCAACTGCGACATTCGCAAGAACATGCGCGAATACGACGACGTGCTGAACCAACAGCGCAAGAGCGTCTACAATCTACGCCGGCAAGTGCTCACCGGTCGGTATGAAACCGTGCCCACCGACGAGGAGCTCAACAAGGGCGTCACCCCTCGCAGCATGATCAAAGAGGTGCGCGAGGATTTGCAAAAGGCGGCCGAGCCTATCGTGCGTGAGATGGTTATTTTTCATAGCCTGGCCGCCGAAATCGACGGCGAGCCCACCCCCGAGAGCATCGACAAGGTGCGGGCAAAGGCCAAGCAAAGCAGCATCGAGACGTTGACCAAGCTCAGCCCTCATACCCTCGAACAAGATCTCTATATGTGGTTTGGCTGCCTGCTCACACTCAAGCCCTATGCCCACAAACCACAAGATGCTTTTGTGTACATCGTCGAGCAGGTGGGTCGCTCTTTGAGTGAACAGCACGAGCGTCTACTCGACATGCTGGAGGAGGTCATTGCCACCATGGTGGGACATGCCTGCCCACCTAGAAAGCACTTTGAGGACTGGGACCTCGAGGGATTAAGGGCTGGTTATCGCAAGCAGTTGGGTCTCGAGCTCAGCGACTTGGAAAGCTACAGCGATGCCCTCGATATCGCCAAGAAGCTCTACGGCGATGCCGAAGCGGTGCTCGAAAGCAAGGCCAAAGAGTTGCGCCCGGAGAACTTCCACCGTCTCTGCCGCAACGTATACCTGCAAGACATCGACAAGCAGTGGATCTCCCATCTGCAAAATATGGATCAGCTGCGCGATGGCATCGGCCTGCGTGGCTATGGTCAACGCGACCCCAAGCGAGAGTACAAGCGCGAAGGCTTCAACCTCTTCACGCAGATGATGCAAAGCATCAAGGCCTCGGTGGTCAACAAGATGTTTCATGTTGAGCGCGCCCGCGAAGAGGACATTCAGGCCCTCGAAGAACAACGACGTGAGCAGGCCGAAGAGAGACAACAGCAAAGTCGCACCAGCGGCAATCAAGAGGAGGCAGCCTCACGACGGCGCCTTGCCTCCCGCGCAGCGCGACGTGCATCAGGCGTACGTGCCGCCAAACTATCGCCTCAAGAGACAGAGGCCTTAGCAGCCCAGACCGTGCGACGCAGTAAACCTAAGCTAAAGCGCAATGATCCTTGCTGGTGCGGCAGTGGTAAAAAATATAAGAATTGTCATTATCGCATCGACCTAGCCGAAGCCCGATAGCCTTAAACCACAGGAGTTCTCATGATCGCTTTATGTCAACGCCTGGTTAACTCCATCTTCTTCCAAAACTTCGTCACTCTGGTCATCATCACTGCCGGGGTGTTGGTGGGGGTTGAGACCTACCAGGAGTTCGCCGATCGACATCGGCACATCTTGCATGTGTTGGATGTGGTGGTGCTGAGTATCTTCATCACCGAGATTGCGCTCAAGTTTATTGCCCTCGGAAAGAAGCCTTGGCGTTTCTTCTACGACGGCTGGAATGTCTTTGACTTTGCCATTGTGGTCGGTGCCTTCGTACCCTTCTTGTCGGAGTACGCCACGGTGTTGCGTCTATTGCGCTTGCTCCGCGTCCTGCGTTTGCTGCGCGCATTGCCCAAACTGCAACTGCTGGTGGGCGCGCTGCTCAAGAGCATTCCCTCGATGGGCTACGTGTCTATCTTGCTGGTGCTGATGTTTTACGTCTACGCCGTCGCGGGTGTATTCATCTGGGGCGACAACGACCCGGTGCACTTCGATAATCTGCAAATCGCCTTCGTATCGCTTTTCCGCATCGTTACCCTCGAGGACTGGACCGACATCATGTACATCCAGATGTTCAGCTGCGCGAACTACGGATACGGCGGCATCGAGCATCTCTGTACCGAGCCCAGTGCCTCACCTGTGGGCGGCGCTCTCTTCTTCATTTCCTTCGTGCTGCTGGGCACGATGATTCTGCTCAATCTCTTCGTCGGGGTCATCTTGAGCAGCATGGAAGAGGCTCGCAAAGAGGCCGATGCCGCGCTCGAACGCCGCCGTCAACGCCTCCCCACCGAGCAGCGCAGTGTCCATGACACCCTCAGCCAACTCAGCCGCGACCTGGTCACCATGCAAGCCCGCGTCGAGCAACTGCACGATAATGTGGACGATAAAACCTTAGCGTAGGGGTGGAAAAACCAAACATGTCACGTGACATGTTACAAGCGCTAAGTTATGATCAAGACATTCGCAGACAAACACACCATGGAACTCTTTATCACTGGCAAATCAAGGCGGATTACACCAATCCTTGCTGAACGGGCTATTCGTCGTTTGGAATACGTCCATTACGCAACATGTTTAGACGACTTACGTGTTCCACCGAGCAACCGGCTACATGCACTAAGCGGAGATCGCAAAGGTCAACACGCCATTCGTATTAATCATCAATGGCGTATCTGTTTTCGTTTCGAGGGACGCCATACATATGATGTAGAAATCACGGATTACCACTGAGGAAGCGACGATCATGACCATCAACAATCAGCAGTCGCGCAGCATCAAACCTACGCATCCTGGTGCAATGATCCGCGAAGACTTCATGCAAGACTATGCTCTCTCCGTTGCTAGCCTCGCCGAAGCCCTTGGCGTGTCGCGCCAGACAATCAACGATTTGATTCGAGAACGCAGAGCACTAAGTGCCTCGTTGGCGTTGCGCCTGGCACGCTTCTTCGGCAACAGTCCCGAGTTTTGGCTCAACGCCCAACGCGCACTCGACTTGTGGGAGGCAAAAAAAACCTACCACAAAGAACTCGAGAAGATTGCGCCCATTAACGCGGCATAAGCATCGCCGTGTAGTGCTTTCACAGCGATAACAAACCATCTCTTCTTAGGCAGTTCATAGGCAGCGTAATTTTATCAAGATAGAATTGCGCCGTAGCTAACTGCGGGTATACTTGGCTTCTTTGGCTATTGGTTAACCACTAGTCTTTGCCTCTTAGTCTCTTTTCTTTGGATATTTATGATGTTTCTTTCTTCTTGCTTTAACAGCACAAAAATCACCCTTATCTTTATGGCATTACTCTTTTCTATCTTCTCAGCGGGATGCTCTGTCAGTGATGAGGAAAACCTGGGTATAGATAAGCAAATACCCACTGATCCGCCTCTACCCGAAAGTGTCTTCAACATGCAGGATATATCTCCAGGGAAGTTCAATGAGCGATTTTACACACCTCCTAATAGTGACCTTCATCAAGCGAAACTTAGTGCTCTAAATGTTGATTTTGATGAAACCATTCCAGGATGTACTTCCTCGAGGCACCCCAAATATGAGGATAGACGATTGACAGCTAAGCACTGTGTTGAAAGCGGTGCTTGGCCTGACAAGGCAGTGGCTGTTGCACGCGATGGGAACTACATACTCCCCCAGTTAACAAAGCTTTCCAGAGACAAACACCACCATTTATGGGTGGTTACACGAAACCACCTTCAGCCTATCTTCGTTCATAAGCAAGCTATCGTACGCAGCAAGTTTTCATTTGGATATATCTCGCCGGACGGAGTGGTTTATTATCCACCCGCGGGCTGTTCGTTTGATGACATATATAGCTGCAGAGATCAGTGCAGAAACGCAAGTAGGGATGCAGAGCTTTGCTTTGACCAATGCAGGCTCAGTATATGCAATGAGGGATACGACAAACGGCTACTCGGGTCTGAGTTTTATCGAGCCATACTGTATTGGCGTAACCAAGGATACACATTCAAAGACACTATTCCGGGTGAGTCAGGATCTCCCATTATCAATCTAGCAACAAACGAAATTTACGGCGTTATTGAGGGTCCGGGATTAGGTGTATTTGGAGCTATCGATTAACTCACCGATGCGAGGAAGTCTTTCGCTTCTTGCAGCTCGGCGTCTTCGGCAATGGCTTTGCGCGCCCACAGGATTGCGCGGCGGGTTTCGCCAGCTTCGTGGGCGAGTTTGGCCTGTAAGTAAAAGGCCATCGCGCGGCTCATCGGCGCTTCGACCTTCATCAGCGTAATCGCCCGCAGGGCTTGCTGTGCCGACTCGGTATCGCCCAACTCCATCGCCAGCCAGGCCAACTCAGAGGCAGCTTCGCCATTGTTTTTGTCGGTGGCAATGGCTGCTTGCAACCACTGCAACTGCTTCTGAGTATCGCCCGCGAAGCTCGCCAGACGCGCCATCAAGTGCTGCAACTGACCCAACTGAGGCGAGCGACGTTTCTTGTGGTTTTCGATAGCCTGCAGCAACACTTCACCCGCATCGGCCAAACGCTCCACTCGAATGTAGGCATCTGCAAGCAGACAGGTCGTCTCATGATCCTTGGGACTGGCAGCAAAAACCTCTTCCAGCGGTACGATGGCATCATCAATGCGTTCGGCGCGAATAAACAAATCACCCGCCTTGCGAAGAATCTCCATGCGCGTGGCATCATCACTATCCTCGCCAATGGAACGCATCATCATCTCCGCCAAGGCGCCAAAGGCTCCCGTTGCCTCGTAGAACTGAATGAGCTTCGCATAGACCTCTTCATGCTGAGGCTGTCGTGCATGCACCGACTCCAGCGAAGACAGAGCTCGAGCAAAATCGCCCAAGTGCTCACAGGCTGCCGCGTACTCCATCGCGATGTTGGCCTGCGCTTCCTCCTCAAGGTCGAGATCGATGAGACGCTCGCAGCTTTGCGCCAAGGTATCCCACTGCTCTGCCGCCCGCGCCATCGCGATAAGTTGATGCAGCGCCTCTTGGTCACTTGGATTGCGATCCGTCCAGGCCATCATCATATCGCGCGCTGTAGAGGTGTCCCCACAATCCACCAGCAACTGCACCAGCTCTAAAGTCAGCCCGCGCTCCGCCTCAACGTCATCATTGTCGATACTCTGTTGACGCGAGGCCTCGAGAGCTTGGCGTAGTTTGTCTAGTACCTCATCGCCACGATGCTGACGGGCTTGCTTGAGGTCAGCCACAGCCTGCTCGAAACGCCCCACCTGCATCGACTTGTCCGCCCGCAAGCAAAGCAGAGAGGCATGCTCATCGCCCTCCGGAAGATTGTCGATCGCTGCATCCAAGCAATCGAGCGCGCGATGCGCATCGCCCTGAGCCTCAAAAGCCTGCATCAAGGCTTCGAGCACCGCCAAGTCACCGGGCGACTTGGTGTGCGCCTGCTCAAGTAGCGCGGTTGCCTGCGTGGGATCATCGAGACGCTCACGATAAATCTCCGAAGCTTCCAGCAAACGCTTGAGCGCCACATCTGCCTCGGTCGCCATGGTGGCCCGACTTTCGAGGAAGGAAACCAAATCCCCCCAGGCATCATGCTCGCGATACCAACTCTCGAGCTGCACCGCGATGCCCTCGTGATCGGGGTAACGCTGCAAACCAAGCTCAAGGGCACGCTTCACGCCTTCATCATCGTCCTGCTGCGAGCGAATGTCGCACAGCATCCGCACCACCTTTTCTACCTGAGGCAACTCCTCAATAGAAATCAAATGCTCGAGAATGCCCGCACGCTGAGCGCTGTCCTCGTCTCGCGTGAGCAGTCCAAGCAAGGCATCGATGAGCTCACGGTGCTCGGGGACCTCTTCGATAGCGCGCTCGTAGACGGCAATGGCCTCGTGCCGATGCATCTGCGCCAACATATGACCAAGGCGCATTGAGAGCTCGGCCACAAGCTCGCGCTGATGATCGCGATAAGCCACCTCAAGCTGCTGCCGCAGCAACGCGATGAGCTCCTCGTCGTAACCGATTTGATCGTAAAGCTTCATGAGCAGAGACATCGCTTCGGCGTTCTCCGGCGACTCGCGCAACACCTCGCGCAACACCTGCAGTGCCTGCATCTGCGAGTTTTCATCGTGGCGTAAGAAGTTGGCCCATTGCAGCCGCAGCGCATTGCGCTCATCAGCCTGCTCCAAGGTCTCCATCACCGCCTCAAAACGCGCCCGTGCATCCTCCAAGCTGCCCTGTTCACGATGCAAGCGCAGCAAAGGCTGCCACACTTCAGGATCGGTGGGCGTATCGTCGAGCAACTCTTGCAGGGTTTGAATCGCCAGCGCTGGGTCGCCCTTCTCGGCCGCAGCGAGGCGCGCAATACGCAGCTTAATGGTACGCCGATGCTCAACCTCAGAGGTCTGACTCGCTTGTTGCAACCAGTTCAGCGCCTGCTCCATCAGGCCGCGAGCCTCGGCGCGATCGGCCAGCGACAGCAGTGCCCAGCGCAGCAAGGCAGGATCGCTGGGCTCCTCCTGTTCCATGCCGATGATGCGCTCCAGCAAGGACTCCGCGCGTTCGAAATCATGCTTGGCATACGCTCGCTCAACCCCCTCTCGCAGCTCCAGAGACTTCACAGTCGCAAGACGCGCGCGCAGCTCAAGATAATCGATGAAGAGCACGTGATTGCCCGAATCGCGCACCGCGGTTTCATACCACTGCCACATCGTCGCATCCTCTGGCGAACGCTCCAGCTCGGCGCGAATAATCACCGTGGCCCGCTCGTAACCCGCATCCAATTCGAGGGCTTGCTGCAACAAGGCAATGCCCTGCTCACGCTTATCAGGCATGGGCAACCACAGATCTGCCAGCTGATAAAGGGCATCGACGCGGACGTGACGCGGGACCTCGCTGGTCTCAAGCACATGCTCCAGCCAACGCTTTTGGGTTTCGCGATCCTCATGACGGGCAGCAATCCCGGCCAAGGCAAGCCAGGCATGCACCTGCTGACTGCCGCCTGCGGCCACGCTCTCGTAGAGCTCCACCGCTTTGTCCTCGCGCGCCAAATCCTGCTCGTACACCTCGGCCAGAGTGAGGCGTAAGAAAGCCGCGATGTGCGTGTCATCATCGCGTCGATACCGGTGAATGCTCGCTTCGATAGCCTTGGCGTAACGTTCGCTCATTCCCAAGCGCGCGCTCAGCGCACGGGCCTTGGCATGTAAATGGGTCGAGGAGGGGTCACACTCGATTGCCTCAATCCAATGATCCATGGCCTGTTCAGGCTGCCCGAGCAGATCATCCAGCAAGGTGGCCAAAGCAGACAAGACATGCGCCTTATCCAAAGGCTCATGCGCTGCGTTGAGACGCATGTTTTGGAGGCGCAGCACCAGAGGATAGTTTTCTTCGGCAGAAAGAACCCGAATCAAGGCATCGGCTTCTTCTTGGGTATTGACCGCAGCCTCCAACGCCGACTCGAGTAACTCCTCGGCCTGCTTAGCGTCACCGCGTGCCTCGGCAATCGCACGCAGTTTGTAAAGCACCTCACTGGCGCAGAGCTCGCTCAGCTCGTTGATATTCTGACGGCGCACCACCAAAAGCAGCGTACGCAAAGCGCGCTCAGCCCTGTCGAGGTCGCCCACATCACGCGCAATCTCGGCCAGCAGAGCAAAGCTTTGCACCGCACTCATATCCATCTTGGTGGCCTGATCCAGCTCGCTCAACGCATCGTCCAGGTTGCCTTGATCGCGCAACACCAATGCCAACTGATGATGCGCTGAGGCACGCTCCGACGACTTGCGCCGACCGTAATGCTCGATGAGTTGGTTGAGCAGATCTTTAGCCTCATCCAAACGCCCCGCAGCGCGCAGACTAATCGCCAACTTGAACTGCAAATGGGTATCGCACTGCGCCACCTCAAGACCACGCTCGAGCAGCTCCACCGCCGCAGCCGGGGTACCCAGCTTGGCGTGAAAAAGCTCAGACGCCTCACGCACTTGCGCAAGCAAACGCGTTGTATCGTGATCCTGGGCCACCGATTCACAGAGCAAGGTGGCCAAAGACTGCCAGTTGCTCAGCACCCGGTATTGCTCCGCTAGCAGCTGGTTGAGTTCACTGCTGTAACCCGCCGAGGCACGCACCATCTCCAAGACCTGCACGGCTTTTTCGGGCTGCTCAGCATCGATGTAGACGCGCGCCAAACGCAAGCCCAGATCAATGCGCTGGTCCTGCTCACTCACGGTCAAACAACGCTCGAGCCAATGGGCCGCAGACACAGCATCGCCGCGATCGGCATAAATGCGCGCCAAGGCATCCAAGGCCTCAGGCTGTGGATCGAGGGCCGCCGCGCGACGAAAGCCTTTTAGAGCGCGCTCGGTATCATCCAAACGCCGATAAGCAACACTGGCCGCCTTGGTCCACAACTGCGCGGCCAGTTCTAGGTCAGACAGGGATTCCAGTTTAGCGGCTTGCTCGGTAAAGGTTTCGCAAAGCTCGGCAAAACGCCCTTGCGCCCGCAAGGTATCTTCAAACATCGCCAACGACGCATGATGCCCAGGGCACTCCTGCAGATTTTGCTGCAGGGCTTCGACACGCCCGCCAAAGGCCTCGAGCTCGGTGACCACCCGCGCAATGTCCAGGCGAATCGCCAAACGCTCCTGGCTCATCGGCAAGCGCTGCACCTGCCGTTGCCTCAGAGCCAACAACTCGGGGAGATGCGTGTCGTCGGTGTAAAGCTGGGCAAGCTGGTCCATAAAGGCCATGTTTTCAGGGTCGCGCCGCAATAAATCCTGGTAGAGATAAATCGCCAAACCCGCATCAAACTTCACCGCAACCTCAGCCGCCCGCTGCAAGAGCTGCATGGACTGCGTCTCTGAAAAAGGCAGCCTGGCCGCATCCATGAGCAAACGTACCCAGGCCGCATGGTTGCCCTGCTGTTGATAGCGCGGCGCAATGGCGTCCAAGGCAAACTGCACATGTTCGCGAATGCCTTCATTCTCTACGTTGGTGAGCCATTGACGCGAGGCTTCGTGAAAGAGGCGATCAAGCACCCGCGCCGCACGCACCTCATCCTGACCAAGTTCGATCAAGGTCTCCGCCGCTTCCCGCAAAGCATCGAGATTGTCTTGGGTATGGTCGGCAATCTGCAACAGGGTCTCGACTCGCGCTGGGCTCGCCGATTGACGCTGAATGTTGAGAAGTAAACGCAAGCGCGCCACGCCCACACCATCGTGCGACAGACTTTCGTTGAGTGCGGCTTCGGCATTGTCCCATGACTCAAGGGCCTCGGCACAACGCACAATCGAGGCAGCAAGAGTCTGCGAGCTGGGAATGCGCTTCAGGCCCTGACAATAAGCACTAAGCGCGGCGTCCTTCGCGTCGAGATGGGTCTCGTAAATCTCGCCCGCGTGACGGCAGAGCTCGGCAGCCTGAAAGTTGTTGTCCACCGAAGGCTCGGCCTGCACAAAGGCCTCCGCACACTCGGCCCACATCGACGAGGCCTCTGCCAGGCGCAAGATCTCACGCACATGCGCCTCATGACAGCCTCCCCAGCACAGCGCTTGCAAACGACGTTGCAAAGCAGACGCGCGATCATCGCAGCGCTCTTCGTAAATGAGTGCGACCTCTTCCAGGATCTCACGCTTATCGGCGCTATGCTCCAGGCTGGCTAAGCGATCATCGGTAAGCTGCAGCATTGAAGACCACTGATCGCAACGCCGATAGGCCTCACAAAGCACCTCAAGGGCTTGCTTAGCCACGCTGGGCTGATCGATCAGACGTTGCAAACCCACATGGGCTGGCGTGCACTGCGGGTTCATGCGCACCGCCTCCTCGTAGGCCAGCAATGCACTCTCCGCATCCTCCGCATGCTCGAGAAACATACCTCCCAGACGCGCGCTCAGTTCAGCCACGTTACCGCCTTCGCAAGCGATAGCACGCTGCAAGGCCGCACAGGCCTCTGACCATTGCTGCGCAGCAGCATAAAAATCAGCCAGCTGCACAACCATGACCCGGGTATCGCCGTGCTCCGATAGCAACCGCTGCTGCGTGCGAATGGCATCATCGAAGGCCTGCATGTGCTCGCTATAAATCGTGGCGATGTGCTGCAAATCCTGACGACGTTGCCAATCCAAGGTATCGGGATGGGCGATGCGACGTTCAAGCACATCGATGAGGGCCTGCCATTGGGCATCATCGGTGTAGAGCTGAATCAAGCCATGCGCTGCGGTCCAGTCCGCCGCGTCTTCGTCAAAACAGTGTTGCCATAAGATTACGGCCTTCTCGCGCAGGTCCAGGTGCTGCGACAAAGCCGCCGCTTGATGACGCACATAACGCTGCTGTACCGGGTCGCTCTCAAGCAAAGCTAAGCGCTCAAGCACCCGTAAGCGTTCTTCATGCTGTTCGTTCAGGTGATAGTACTGCGCCAAGCGACGCACAGCGGGCGTGGCAAAAATCACGTCGGCGTCGGCATCATTAAGCACATGCTCATATTGCGCAGCCGCGCCTTCGCCATCCCCCAGACACTCCTCGCTCAGCACCGCGGCTTCGACACGCAAACGCAACCGTTTAGCCGCCTGTTCGCAATCCTCCGCCGTGCCGATCAACGCCTCCACGAGTTGCGGATAGCGATCCAGGCGTTTGGCCAGGGTGCGCAAACGCTGATACGCATCTGTGGCCATGGGATCGAGACGCAGCAGCGAGGCGTAATGCTCCATCGCCTCTTCGTAACGTTCAAGGCCCATCAAACGCTCTGCTGCTTCGCGATGCAGCAAAATCGACTCGTCACCCTCAGCAAAGGCCAAGGTCGTGTCGATGATATTCACCACCTGCGCCATTTGCTTGTTGGCGGTGTAAAAACTCTTGAGGGTTTGAGCCGCCTGACGACGCACATCGGCATGGGCTTCATCATTCTGCACGATGGATTCGAGCAAAGGCGCGACCAACGGCTCTTTGGTATCCTGCTCGACCAAGACCTTGAGGGCCTTCAACGCTTGCTCATGCGCTCCCAGTTTCTCCAAACACACCTGCGCCAACTTGAGCTGCAGCTGCTGGGCGGTGGCTTTGTCGCAAAGGTCCATGCGTTCTTGCCAAAAGGCGACCAGCTCGGTCCAGCTTTCCTGACGCTCCAGCAAACGCTCCAGGGAGAGCGCTAAAGAGGTATCGCGGGGCTTTAGGGCAAAGAGCTGATGCAGGTAATCGACGGCTTTGTCCGAACGACCGGCGAAATCCTTGGCGCACTGGGCTGCCTCCTCCAAGAGAGCAATGCGACGGTCGCCCGTCACCTCGGATAAGATCTCATCATAAAGCGCGAAGAGCTCATCCCACTGCTCGCCCACGGTGAACATCATGCTCAGCCGTTGGAAGGCCCAGTCGTGTTCTTCGGGAGCGTGATGTAGCACGCGCTTTAGCACCTCCACCAACTCGCTCGTCCCCTCGCCGTACCACTCCTCGTGAAACTTCACCGCCCGACGACTCAAACCGCCCAATGCAGCCGAGGGAAGCTGCTGCTTGAGAAGCTTGCGATAGGTGCGAGCCACCGCGTCTGCTGTGTCTTTCGAAGAAGCAAGGGCTTCGAGTGCATCCCAGGTCGCTTCGTCCTCCGGCTGTTCCTGTAACTGCCGTTCAATCGACGCAAACTGCTCTTGCTCCAAGGCAAAAGCGCTTGCATCTGGAAATGCAGAATGTGGTGGCAAAGTGCTCGGACGATGTGTTTGCTGAGATTCCATTGGACCAGTCCCCCCTACATAGGCTCGCAGCTCCAAGAATAACAGCAAATCTATAATTTTGAACAGTCATATTAAGTAGGCGAGACCAAAAATCACACACTTACAAATAAGATAATGTGCGCAAACAAATCACACTCGTGTCATTAGCGCTGAGTACTAAGCACCTCGGATCTTAGATCATGACTCCCCGATAGAACCCTGATCAACGCACCTTAAGCGCAACTGTATTCAAGCCTGCTCAACCTTTGATCTCAGTCACTTAGGCTGGCATTGACGCAGCTAACAAATGGTATAGAAACTGCTGCTTCGGAAGCTTTGAATGATTTGCTTTTTCAAAGAGGTTTGTATGGATCGACAGTTGTTTGGGTTTGTGATCGTCGTAGGAATGATAATGCTGCTGACCAGCTGCGCTGAGCGCGACACGGCGCCCCTCACCATCAACGAAGAGGATAAACAGATGGATGTGGGCAATGGTGTGCGCGTAAACGACCAGGGCGGCACGGTACTGTCCGAGGACAACAAAGTTAGCTTACGTATTCCCAAAGACGCACTGAGCGAGCCCAACACCATCACCCTCGCTCAAACGACGGTCTCCACCGCCGGTGTTGTGGATGAGCTTGCCTATGACTTTGGCCCCGATGGCCTGCAGTTCGACAAGGATGCAGAGCTGCGCATTGAACTGCCCGAGTCCAAGCGTTCGCGTTGGACCAAGTTGGTGCAGGTGATGGAGGATGGCTCCTTCAAACCGGTGGCTCCCTGTGAGGGCGATGCGGCGAAGGATCCTGAATACCTCTGCGCCAAGCTAAAGCATTTCAGCACCTATGCCGTGGTGGATCTCAAAGCCGCTAACGCCACTCGCGATTTTGACGAGCCAGCGCCTATCACTGCGGTGGATGTGCTCTTCGTCATCGATGACTCACCCTCGATGAGGGAGGAGCAAGACACTCTGGCCGCCAACTTTGATCAGCTTGTCGATGCCCTCGATAGCTCCAACCTCGATTACCGCATCGGTGTCACCTCCGTCAGTCTGGGCCTTGGTGATGCAATCTTTAACGGTGAGCCTCCTTTGATCTTTGGCTCATGTGTTGACAATAAGGCCGCAAATGACGAGGGCAGACTCCTACACGGCAAGGGTAACGACAGCGGTTGTGATCAATGGCTTAGTGACCCCTGGATCGAGAAAAGCCAAAGCGGCACCAATGTCACGGACGACGACATTAAGGGAGCCTTCAGCTGCATGGCCAGATTGAGCGGAGGAGGCTGCGGTTTTGAGCAACCTCTTGAGGCCATGCACAAAGCCTTGGATCCACAGGCTAACCCCGGCTTTA
>CAYWAT010000057.1:0-15959 GCA_964456305.1 uncultured Polyangiales bacterium
GTCACCAACTAACAATTGCGTGATCGCTGTCTAAACTTTGGGGTCCACTTCAGTCTTTTTTAGGCCCTGATTCCCGGCACCCCAACATAGAGCTTCTTCGGCTCAGTGTTCTTGACAATAACCGTCCCGGCTCCTGTTCTGCACCATGCTCCCAGAGTGACTCTTGGTTTGCAAATGGTGCCTGTTCCGAGGTCACACCCTTCCCCCACTACAACGCCTCCGGCGAGATGGCAACCAGGGGCGAGGGTAGCGAAATCCTCGAGAGTGCAGTCATGACTAAGGGTTGTTGCAGTGTTGAGGACCACATGATGGTCAATGTGTACGTTGGTTGTTATGACAACCTTTGGCCATATCATGATACCTTTTCCAAGTGTGCAGCTCGAACCAATCACTGCTGTGGGATGAATCAGTTGTACAAACTCATGCTGAATCAGTTGCGATAGTTGTTGCACGATCTGTTTGCGTAGTGCGGGATTACCTAGTGCGACAGCGATGCAGCACGGGGGAGCACCTTTGAGGTAATCGACTTTACCTAGGACAGGCAATCCATTAACAGTACTTTCAGCCAGTCTGGGATTATCGTCGATAAACCCAGCGATATGTTGCCACGATGCTGTGCCTTCCTCCTGCATCGCGTGCGCGACTTCCAACGCCTCGCGTCCATGGCCTCCGGTACCGATGATAATAAGTGGGCTCATTTAACTCATAATGCAGAGGGCTACCAAAGGTACACCCCGGCTTGTGTGGAAGTGGATTGCACAAAATCGAGCTGACTGCTAGGTCGCCATAGCCATGCCCGGCACGATGACCCTATCGCAGTTGTTTGAAGCCCCCAATCTGCTTTTTGCATTGCTTGTGTGTACTGGGTTTTGTTTATTGCTATTTCTGGGGTCGAAATTTCTGCCCGGTACCCCAGCTCAGGGCGCGCGTCTGCCCAATGGAGTAACGCCAAGCTATACCCTCAACGGCTTTCTGATGATGATACTGACCTTAGCGGGCGTATCTCTTCTGAGCATGAGCACGTCGTGGTTTTCACTCGCAGTGATTCCTAGGCTGTTTTGGCAGTTCTTTATCGCAGCCAACGTGATTGCTTTTGTGCTCACACTGGTGCTTTACCTGCAGGCCAAGAGCAGGTCGTCTAACATCGTCAAAGACCTTTGGTACGGTGCGGACTACAATCCCACCTGGTGGGGTGTTGACCTCAAGCTCTATGCCTACCGTCCTTCCCTAATTGGGCTTGGGCTGATCAATCTGGGATTCGCTGCTTTTCAATATCAACGCTACGGGCATATCACCCTAGCGATGGGCCTTTACCAGGGGATGACCCTCTTTTATCTGCTGAGTACTTTCCAATATGAGCATGGACTTCTATCGATGTGGGACATGATCGAAGAGAAGTTCGGATTCATGCTCATTTGGGGAGACCTGGTGCTGGTGCCTTTTTTCTACTGCATTCCAGCTTACTTTCTGGTGGATTACCATGAGCCCTTGTCGCCTTGGCTTGCGGCGGGGCTGGTGGGTGTTTACGTGCTGGGGTTCTGGATGTTTCGTGGCACTAATGCCCAGAAAAATCGTTTCAAGCGCAATCCCAATGCGCCCATTTGGGGCAAGCGCCCCGAGGCTATCGATGGGCGTCTGTTGGTGTCGGGCTTTTGGGGATTAGGGCGCAAGCTCAACTACAGCGGCGAGATATTGATCTATCTCTCGTGGACAGCCATGAATCGTCTGAATAGCCCCTGGCCTTATTTACTGCCCTTGTGGCTGGCCTGTCTGCTCATTCACCGTGCATGGCGTGATGATAAGCGCTGTAGCCAAAAGTACGGCGAACTTTGGGATCGCTATTGTCAGCGGGTTAAGTTCCGCATGATCCCTTTCATCTATTAAAAGGTTAGAGAATCGTCATGACACATGCCCAGACTCATTCATCATGGACAGAGCGCCTTAAGCAGTTTGTGCCTTGGCAGACAACCTCCCAGGGAAAGCGACCGCCCACCCTCGAGGGCGCACTGCCTGTGGCCGGACACAGCGTCGAGTTCTTGCGCGACCCCATGGGGCTCATCGATCGTGGGCATCGCTCCTTAGGCGAGGCCTATCACCTAAAGCTTTTTAATGTTGAGGCTGCTGTGCTCACAGGCCCTGAGGCCAATGAGGCGATTTTCCGCGCTTCCGATGAACAACTCAGCCCCAAAGAGGCGTACAAGCTGATGACTCCGATCTTTGGTCGCGGCATCGCCTACGACGCTGAGCCCAAGGTGATGAGCGAGCAGCTCTCCTTCTTCTTCCCAGCTCTGCGTAAAGTGCGCATGGATACCTATGCAGCGCACATGACCCAAGAGACTCAAGCGTACACCGAGCAGTGGGGCGATGAGGGTGAAGTGGATCTCGCTGAGATGATGAACGAGCTTACGATGTATGTGTCGAGCCGCTGTCTGTTATGCGTCGAGTTTCGCGAAAAGCTCAATCGCGAGTTCGCCGACTTGTATCATGACCTGGAGCGGGGCGTGCATCCGCTGGCCTACTTTTTCCCCAATGCACCAATCCCAACCTTTCTGCGTCGTAATCGCGCCCGTGTGCGTATGCGTGAACTGTTGAGCGTTATCATTGCTGAGCGTCGACGTGGTAGTGTAGTTGGCGAGGACTTTTTGCAGACCCTGATGGATGCTAATTATCGTGATGGTCGCAAATTAACCGATGACGAAATCACCGGCTTGCTGCTGGCGATTGTTTTTGCTGGTCATCACACGAGTGCGGTTTTAGCCACATGGACCGGTGTGGAGCTTTTGCAGCATCCTCAATACCTACCCGATATCCTCGCCGAACAGGAGAAAGTGCATGATAATCGCAGCGATCGGGTTACATCCGAGTCCTTGCGAAAGATCCCTCATCTAGAGCATGCAGTGATGGAAGCCGAACGTTTGCATCCTCCCTTAGTACTACTGATGCGCAAGGCTCTACAGGATTTTCATTTTCGCGATTACGTGATTCCAGCAGGTGACCTGATCATCGCATCACCCCTGGTATCCAATCGCAGTGACAAGGTATTTAGCAACCCGCAGGTATACGCTCCCGAACGTTTTGCGCCGGGGCGCGAGGAACACAAAAAGCATCCCTATTCCATGACCACCTTTGGTGGTGGCAAGCATATCTGTATGGGACTTCACTTTGCGCATATGCAGGTCAAAGCTATTTGGAGCGTGTTGCTGCAGCAGTTCGAGTTTGAACTAGCCAGTTCTTCTTACGAGCCTAGCTTTGAATACTTGGTCGTGGGACCCAGGCGTCCTTGCCTGCTGCGCTATAAGCGGCGTGACTTATCCAAACGCAAGTCTTCTCCAAAGAATGGTGGTAAATCCAAGGGCTCGGCTACTAGTACTGCCCATGCAGCGTAAATGAAGAGCGCTCTTTCTAGATCGCTCTCAATTTGCTTTGAGCCTGAGGGTGCCCCGACTACAGCGCCGAAGGCGTATTAAAGATACGTCGACCTCCGGCTCCGCCGCACTCTGCTACCCTGCTTTCGCAGGCGCTCGCTTAGCGCTCGCACGCATCGTGAGGACTGGACGCAAACCAGGATCAGAGTGAAGTGAGGGCGATCTAGCTGATAAATAAATCTTCCGTATTCTCGACGGTAGCGGCACGTGCGAGCCAGGCATTGAGCTCGCTGAGTGAGTTGCAGTTGAGAATGCGTGAACGTTGTTCGGCGTCGATAGAGATATGACGTGCCTCGAGCACGGCAAAGATCGCACCTTGCGTGGCTTCTATGGTTCCCCGCTCAAGACCTTGTTCTCGGCCTTGTTCCAGACCTTCTTGGCGACCCTCTTGGCGACCCTCTTCGCGACCTTTCTGGTGACCTTCTTCGCGACCCTCGCGATAATGGGTCTCCATCATGTTGGCCATACTCGCGCGCTGATGTAGGTCCTGCTCAAATGCATCATAAGCGTGTCGTTCTGCAGGGGATAGCTGAAGGATATCAAGCTTGTGCTTGGCTTCCTCTAAGCCTTTGGCACGCGCATTTTCCGCTACTTCGCTGGTTTGCAAGAAGCGTATCCACTCGTCGAGTCCATCCTTGGCAACGCCATCAAACTCGTTGATCTTGAGGATATAGTACTCCGGAAACACTCCTGCGACATCAGGGCGCCGATAGAGGGCCTGTTCGTTCGCGTTAAGCCGGAGCACGTCGTTTGGATCATGCAGACCTGTGAAAGAGGTACGCCCGTGGTAGACATAATCGTTCCCATGACCCAGATCGAAGTGCACTAAACTGATCGCGATAACCTTAGGGATATCGCTGTAAGACTGGCCTGCTGGGAGATGTTCGGTGACGACCTTAGCGCTACCAAAAAGCATGCGTGAAAGAAAGTCATCTTGGCGTTCGTACTGCAGTTCGATAAGCAGGATCTCGCCGGCGGTGTTAAGGCATTTGAGGTCGACGCGACTTTGCTTGAGCAGAGCGTCATCACGGTTGGTTTCGCTTTCGAGAATCGATTCAATGCGAATATCCTCGCGGAGCAATTCGGAAAGAAAGCCCTCAAGGATGCCAAAATTGGCTTTGCTGCGCAGCAGCTTTTTAAGCGCCCAATCAAAACTGACTAATTTGCGTTTCAAGGTCATCGTAGGAATTAATAAGCTGCGATCCTTTGCTTAAAAATCAATCACTATCCGCCGAACTTGACGCGCAAGCCGATATCCGTGGTGGTTTTGTTACGTTCGTTATAGAGGTAGTAGTCGCGCACGGGGCTGCCCCAGTAGACGTTAAAACGCACAAAGATATCGATAGGGCGAGTGTAAAATACCAACTCAGCCTGGGTCATGGCTTCGAAAACTCCCAGCTCAAGGTAGGTGTTGAGGGTTTGCAGAGCATTAAGACCCACAATGCCCTCGCCCCGTCGATCGCGCTTGCCAAAGTCGTTGCGTAGACGTGCCGTAGTGTAGATATGCGTGCCGGCAAAGCCCGGTCCCGAGGGTAGAACATTGAGTTTGAGTCCAGCCTCGCCCTGGGCTTGTGTGAGTACGTATCTGGAACGGTGCAGCTCAACATCACCGCCGGCGCCAGCTTGCAGCAACGCACCCACATGAACGCCCTGATCGTTGGACTGATAGTCGTATTCACGAAAGAAGCCGGGTAGAATTAGATTTCGAAAGGTATGCCAAATCTTTTGCTGACCGGTTGCGCCAGCACTGATGACTTCGCGGTTGTGCACAATCACCCCAGCGCCAAAACGCAAAAACCACCATTCGGGTCGCTCGATGGTATCGAGTTCCAGACTGAAGGTGTTGATCTCATTGAAGAACAAGCCAATCTCACTGGCATCCAGCAAAATTGCGAGGGTATCGGGATCGAGCTGCACCAGTTCGCCTGATTCGCTAATGAAGGCATTGGTGACCCGGCGCACGGGTCTGCCTTGGTTATCGACGCCCTGGGTATCGCTGCTGGGTGTTACATTTTGATCTGGGACTTTGCGGTTATCGTCATCTAACCAGACGCTGTCATGCAAGAAGCCCTGCGTCCCGCTGGCATCCTGATGCAGCACATTACCTTCCGCGTCGGTGATGGATGGTGTGTTGCCACTGAGTGTAGAGAAAAGCTCGGTGCTGATTTTGAAGGTGAGCGTGATGCCTTGGTCGACGGTTTTGGACAGCGAAGCAAAGATGCCATGGGTACGACCAAAGTCGCTGCCATCATTGCCAAAATAAGACCACAGTCCCAGAAGCTTGTTGTCATTCTCAAGCGAGAGGCTTACCCGATAGGGATACTCCCGTGTTGGCTGGTCTGGCCTCTGCTTGGCATCTCTCTTTGCAAATGAGGGCGCATTGGGTTTTGCATAAGGCTCGTTACCTAGTGTCGCGCTGAGGCCCCCTTGCAGATCATCTGAGCCTGCAAGGAAGGTATGCTCTATCGAGGGAATATCAAGATGTAGATCGGGTACTGGGAGTTCGTCACACAGCCCCCAGGTCACGCAGGCGATCATCCATAGACTTGGGGGCATTAGAGGCTGCGCCCTAGTGCTGACAAGATAGGTATTTTATGAGGCAGACGATGCTTGCTGAGCCACCGCTGCAGCGGCTTTGCTGGCTGCCTCTGGGTCGCCCAGGTAGCGACTGCGGAGAGGCTTAAGCGCTGCATCAAGTTCATAAACAAGAGGAATACCTGTGGGAATGTTAAGACCAACGATGGCTTCATTGCTCATGCCATCCAAATGCTTGACCAGGGCACGCAGGCTATTGCCATGCGCTACCACCAGCACGCGCTTATGGGCGATCATGTCGGGCACAATCGCATCGTACCAATACGGTAGCATACGTTGCACCGTGTCTTGCAGGCATTCCGCATGGGGAAGTAGGTCCGGGGCGAGATTCGCGTAGCGGGGATCAAAGCGAGGGTGTTGCTGATCGTCGAGAGAGAGTGAGGGGGGCGGCACATCGTAGCTGCGTCGCCATAACTTGACCTGAGCCTCGCCGTGTTTTTCTGTGGTCTCTTTTTTGTCGAGTCCTTGCAGAGCTCCGTAATGACGCTCGTTGAGACGCCACGAGCGTTTAACATTGATCCAGCCCAGGTTCATTTCGTCCAGAGCTAGGTGGGCGGTGTTAATGGCACGGCGCAATAGAGAGGTATGCAGAACATCAAAGTTCAACGTCTCTTCCCGCATGAGTTGGCCTGCACTGCGCGCTTCGCTACGACCTTGGTCGGTCAAATCAACATCCACCCAGCCGGTGAAGAGATTTTTGAGATTCCACTCGCTTTGGCCATGACGTAAAAGAACAAGAGTGTATGTGGTCATCGTATTCCTTTTGGTGAGTATCAAAAATAAAGTAAGCCCCCGACCTGCAATAATGCGCCTGCCGAGAGGTCGGAGGACTCGCCGGTACTGATCTTGAAGAACTCCGCTTCGCCACCACCAAGGCGATGGCGCATAAAGGCACGCACGTCGCTGTGCAATGCAAACCAGGGTGAAAAGCGCCACTCCACCCCCAGCCCAAGCGCGCCACCAAGGTAAACCATATCGCGCGAGAAGCCTGTGATGTCTAGGATTTCGTGAAATCCCTGCGTGTGCGCCCACGCCCCACCTACGCTCAGCACCGCATAGAACTGCAGAGGCCATTGCGGCGTGAAGAAGACTAGCGCATCGAAAGTCAGTGGAATCTCAACGCGATCGAGACCGTTGTAGTCGCGTCCACTAAATATGCCCAAAGACACCTCACCTGCCAGAAAAGACCAGGGACGCCAACGCAAAGCGCCGCCTAAGCCTGCCATGAGCACGCGGTCGGCACCGACAGCTGCAGCAAATGCGCGCAGTGCAAAGTAAGTCGGGCGCGGAGGCAAGATGGGGACGCGATAGCCAGGCAGATCGCGATGATGCGCAGGGACGAGCTCGTACTGCACTGATGGTGGAGGTTCTTGAGCTGGGAGGGGTTCTTCGTATCCTGTGGGAGGGTAACCGTCGTAGGGAGGTGCTGGGGGTTCTTCTTCGGGTGGCCATGGCGCTGTATCAGGCGGTGGCACATCCTCATAAGGCTGCGCAAAAGCTGGTGCATTGAGGCATGTAAGCGTGCTCAATACCAGCGATAGACCAGCAACATGCTTCAGCAATGGGCGGGGCATAAAGACGACGGGGCTCTTCTGCGGAGCAGGTAAAAATGCCCCGAAACTACGCTTTGCGTTGCCACGCTTTTCTTGATTTGTCAGGTTAACCTAATCAACTGATTATGGGACGCTCCGAACCTCAGCCCGAGCTCGATCTCGAAGACATCAACGCAACGCTTGTGGATCAGGGCGCGCGTGAACGCATTGCCTGGGCGGTACAGCAGTTCGGCCAGAGGCTGGTGATGTCCTCGAGCTTTGGTGCCCACTCAGCGGTGATGCTGCATTTGGTGAGCGAGGTAGCACCGAAGACCCCGGTGATTGTGATCGATACGGGTTATCTTTTTCCCGAAACCTACACCTTTATGCAGGCTTTGTCGGAGCGTCTGACCATTCAGATGCATGTGTACAACCCGGCAATGAGCGCTGCGCGTCAGGAGGCGCTGTACGGCAAACTGTGGGAGCAGGGCGAGGAAGGCGTACAGCGTTATTTGCAGCTCAACAAAGTTGAGCCCATGCAGCGCGCGCTCGAGGAGTTGCAGGCGCAGGCATGGTTATCGGGTTTGCGGCATCATCAAAACGAGCACCGCAACAATCTTCGTCCCGTTGAGTTGCAAGATGGTCGCTATAAAATCCACCCCATTCTTCAGTGGTCTGAGGAAGAAGTGGAGAGATATATTCAGGACCATGAACTACCTTTTCATCCCCTTTATGCTCAGGGTTATCGCTCGGTGGGGGATTGGCACTCCACTCTGCCTACGGTTGCGGGGCAGGATCCGCGTGAGGGGCGTATCTTAGGTAAAAATAATGAATGTGGGTTACACTTGCCGCTATCCGAAGCGCAAGATGCAAGTCTCAAGTCCAGCGGCCTGTAACACTCATTTACTCCTTCTATGAAACTCATACGCCTGGTTTTGAGCGATTTGCATCTGGGCTCGGGAGTACGCTCAGGCAAGTTGAACCCGCTCGAGGACTTCTTTTACGACGACCGTTTTGCCGAGCTTCTACGCTACTATGATGCTCAAGCGGGCGACCACAGCGACATCGAACTCATCTTTAACGGGGATATCTTCGACCTCCTCAAAGTTAAGGTTAATGGTACTTGGCCCACGCGCATTACCTCCGAGCTCGCCACCGAAAAACTACGGCAATGCTTAGAAGGACATCCGCGTTTTGTGCGCGCGCTGCGTGAGTTTTTGGCCAAGTCCGGGCGTCGGCTGACCTACCTTCCTGGCAATCACGACCTCGATATGTGGATGCGTGCTCCGCAGGAGCTTTTCCGTCGTTACGTTGCGCCTGGCGAGCATGGGCATCGCGTGCGTTTTATCACTGTGTCGGACACCTATTATCTGCCCGAGGGGATTCAGATTCGCCATGGTCACCAGCTTGAGCGCATTCATCGTGTCGATTATGCGCGCATGACCCGGCGTGGTCGGGATGGGGCAGAGGTGCTCAATTTACCCTGGGGCAGTTTGTGGATTTTGGAAGTGATGAATCCCGCCAAGGAACAGCGTCATCACATCGATCGCATTCAGCCTCTACGGCGTTTCTTGTTTGGCGCGTTGCTTTTCGATAGCCGCTTTGCGTTGGCCTTTGTGTTTCGCACCGTCATGTACTTTATTCGCCGCCGCGTTTTTGCCTTTCATGCGTGGCGCGAGCGCATTCGCAATCTCCCGCGTTTGCTGCGCGAGGAGGTGATTTCTCTGGGCACCTTCGACGATGCTGCGACCAAAGCCCTCAATCGCATGCGCGGTGTGCACACCCTCATCGTGGGCCATAGTCATGGGCCCCGTTATCGCTTGCTACCTAACGGTAAGGTGCTGGTAAACACGGGCACCTGGATGAAAATGGTTAACCTGGACATCCAGTACCTAGGTCAAGACAGCGGGCTAACCTACGCTCTCATCACTTATGACAATGCCGGCAAGCCTACTACTACCTTGATGTATTGGCTGGGGCAGCAAGAGCCCTGCAAGCCCATCCCCTATGCGGATTGAGCGGCGTCTTGGTTGTCGGGTCATAGCCTAATTTAGCCCGTCCTCAATTTGCTTTGAGCCTGAGCGCGCTCGGACCACAGCGCCGAAGGCGTATCAAAGATACGTCGACCTCCGGCTTCGCCGCACTCTGCTGCCCTGCTTTCGCAGGCGCTCGCTTCGCTCGCACGCATCGTGAGGACTGGACGCAAGCCAGGATCAGCGTGAAGTGAGGGCGGGCTAGCTTGGATTTTCTTTGTACTCGTCGGGATCAACGCCCGTAACTTGGATGATCTCCTCGGTTGCCATGCCTTGGGCTGCGAGTTTTTGTGCAAGCTCCAAACGTGTCTTTTGCTCTCCTTCACGAAGACCACGGCCGTAGCTGGAGGCGAAGGTGCTAGCACGGTCATGCAGCTCGATTTCGTGTGCTTCATAAGCCGCACGCTCGGCGGCGCTCAGTTTCATGATGGCCAGTTTTTCAGCTGCCGCCGCTAGCCCAGGAGCACTAAAACTTTCTTTGACCTCTGAGTGCTTGAGCACATAGAGCCATTCTTCCAGGCTGGTTTTAGCTACGTCGTTAAACTCGTTGACCCGCAGAATGTAATATTCGGGAAAGATGCGGTGGACCTGCTCATGCTGATATAGGCGCTTTTGTTCGGCGTTGAGTTGGAGTTCTTCATCGGGACGACTGATGCCCATGAAGTGAGTGCTGCCGTGATAGCCGTAGTCAGTGCCCTGTCCGAGGGAGAAATAAACCAAACTGATAGCGATAATCTTGCTGATCTCAAGATAGTTTACGCCGCTTGGCAGTTGATCAACCAAGGCTTTTGAGGCGCCAAACAGAATACGCGACAGAAAGTCATCCTGTCGTTCGTGTTGGAGCTCGATAATAAGCGTACGGCCTTTCGCATCGCGTGCCTTAAGGTCTACGCGGGTTTGTTTTTGCTGTGCGTGGTCTTGTAGTGACTCAGATTCGAGCGAGGCATCGATGGTAATCACCTCGCCGAGCAGGGCTTGCAAAAAGCCCTCGAGCACATCGAAATTAGCCGGCGAACGCAGCAAGCGTTTCATCGCCCAATCAAAACTGACCAAGGTGAGGGACATCGAATTAAAGTTTGGCCTAGGTTTGGGGCTGAGCCAGCCTCTAAAACCCCACCGGGTCGGGCTGTGGCGTTGGTAGGGTAAGCTTGATGGTATAGGCGGGTTTGCTCACTTGGGCGCGATAGGCTTGGTAGTGTCCTAAGACGCGGCGCACGTAGCGATGGGTTTGCTCAAAGGGGATGTGTTCCAAAAATGCGTCCATGGGCATATGCTGCCCGTAGTCGTGAATCCATGCGCGGACGTTATGAGGACCGCCATTATAGGATGCGATGGCGAGGGGAACACGGCCTTCGAAGCGCTTGAGTAAGGACCTTAGATACCAGGCCGAGAAGCGCAGGTTAACGCGCGGGTCGAGCAAGGCATCGGTATGAAAGTCGTCGAGGCCTAAGGCATTCGCAATGCGGCGGCCGGTCGCTGGCATGATCTGGGTAAGACCAATGGCGCCTACGGTGGAGACAATGCGACGATGGTAGACGCTCTCCACCCGCATCACAGCCAATAATAGATTGGGATCCAGGTCAAACTCGCGCGCTGCTTTGTCGACTTCGGCGTGATATGCACGCGGCCTCTTTGCTAAGGCCTCGCTACCGCGAAAGCCCACCGCTGTGCCCGTATCGCCCAGTGCTGTCGCAACTTCGGCAAGGGTAACGCGCTCTGTGTCGCTCAGTTCACGCCGCTTGCGCCGGATCAGCCAACTGACGAATTGGCGTCGTCGCTCGCTACCGCGATACACCGCCTCAACCCCCATGCGTCGCATCGGCACACCGCGCGCATCTCGCCAGGCTAGATACACTTCGTGGATTTCATCCGCAGCATGGGCACGTTCTCCCAGGGCCATAAAGGCCTGCGCCCGCTCAAGCCAAGGGTAAAGCTTGCCTTGGCGACTTCTAAGCGGGGTGAGCGAATCGATATGCTGCTTCGCTTCCTTAGGGTGCAGGGTGCGTGTTGAGAAATGCGTGTCGCGCGCTTTCACTTGCACTTTGGTATTGTGCGTGGCGGGTTTTTGACCCTGCAGTCCTTGCCGCTGTTGTTTGGCCCACATCGCATAGTAGTCCTCGTGCGGGCTTATCTCGATGAGCTGATTATACTGAGTTAAAGCCTGTGCATCATGACCACTGCGTTCGAGGGTTCGCGCATAATAATAACGCGCCTTACGGCCATAAAGACGATGACTGAGCAATGACTCAAGCAAGCTTGTGATGAGCGCATCGTCGGCTGTGCCTAGCGCGCGCACCGCCGCCCTAAGGGCGAGATAGGCAGGCACACTGCGTCGCCGCGCCAGTTCTTTGACGATTCCGTTCGCAGCTTGGGTCATGCTGTAAGACGAGGCCAGACGTAGGGCGCGCATCATCGCAATCGCAGAGACGCGTCGATGCGGTGGCCGGCCGATCATCCGCTGCAACATGTGCCTAATGCGGGTACGAGCACGCGCTTCGGCCTCGGGGTCGGGCGCTTTGGTCTCTAATAGACGCCATACTCCCTGCTTTGCTTGCACCAAGTACATGGCTGCCTGTTTGAGTTCACCCTGAAAGCGAGCCATGCGGGCGGAAAGCTCAGCCAAACGGGTTGCCAGATGAGGTGGCAGGCGAGGGTAGTGCTCAGCGATATGTTGCAGGGCGGCTTTGGCATCGTGAATCGTCCCTTTGCGCACCAGACGTTCGGCGCGGTCCACCTTATGGGTGATAAACATCTGGCGTATGACCATCTCCTTTTCGAGTTCGCCTAACACAGCGCGAGCATGGGCGGCCTCAGGGTGATGGGGATAAAACAAATCTAGCTGTCTGAAGAGCTTGATGGCCGCATCGCGTTGACCCTCCTGCTCGTATTGCTCGGCCAGCTTGAGGTAAAGCTCGCCAGCATAAGGATAGGCCGGGTAAATACGCAGCAATTTGCGCAAAGGCTCGCGTGCCCGTTTAGGATTGCGGCAAATAAGACAGCGCATGTGATCCATACGCGCTTGCACCGCGATGTCGCGATTAACATTGGCCGTGGCTTGGTCCAGGGTTTTGCAGGCTTGGTCAACTTGCTCTGTTTTGAGCAAAAGCCTGCCCTCTTGCCATTTGAGATCCTCCGCAATCATAGGCAGATCCCCTTGCAGTAGGCGCAACTGCTCCAGTGCCTCTTGAAACTTCCCTTCTTTGCGCAGTGCGTTGACGCGTTGATAACGATTTTGCAGCAGCTTGATAAAGCCAAGCGACCAGGTCGTTGGCAAGGGCGCACTCAATGGCGGATCCAAAGCGAGCACAGGTTCTGGCGCAGGGAAGGGCACTGCTAGGGCGCTGCTGCACCATAACGACCCGCCTAAGAAAAGTATCGTCGGCAGTAATCGTCGAAAAAGCAGCACAGTCTTCTCAGTATGCCACAAGCCGAGGTCTGCTGGAAGCGGACCTTAGATCACCTTTGCCCATCAATGACGCAAAGGTGTGTGTGGACCCCACCTGAGTGCCTCACCTGGGGACAGGTGTTCCGTTGGTTGCAGGTAATGATCTCACTTTTTCAGCCAATTGCATGGCTTCAGAGCTAGGCATGGCTCTTGCTGTTCTATGAGCTGGGAGGATTCACTCTTAGCAATGACGAGACGGATTCTACATTACTATTCTTTTTTCTTAGCAGCCGCGCTTAGTCTCTCGGCCTGTGCCGACGTGCAGCCCAACAATACGCTGCCCGTGCCCGTGCTGCTCAATACCAGCTACGACAACGTGCGAGTGGGTTCAGAGCTAGGCTTTTACTGTGAGAACTGCCCGCCCTCCGATGAAGGCGTGGTGCTGGTGACCTTCAGGGGTAACTACGTGCGCGACGACGGTATCACCGAGCCCGTCAATAACTTTGTGGTGCCTCTGCAATACGACGAAACACGGGGCGAGGTGCTCTGGCAAAGTTTTGGTCGCTCACGCATTCCTTTTGGTGATTGCTCCACAGGTGGTAACTGTGCCACGGGTAAGTTTGTCGGCGATATTTGCGTGGAAGCGCGTAGTTTACAGGATGCGACGGTAAGGCGTCAGGGCAACTGCATCAACAAAACGGTGCATATCATGCCCTCCATCGTGGTGCGTAAACTCATGGCTTATGGTAACAACTGGCGCGCCGAGGATTGCATGTACCCGCCGGTGATTGTGCTTGAGCACTTCGACTACTCATTATGGGTCGAGGCCGTTGGTTTCCAGGCTACCCAGTTCCATTACAGTTTCAGCGGCGGCGTATCGGTCAATGGCGATCCTGCCGCTCAATTTTCACGTGCGGCCAACCCTGCCACCGGCAACATCGACATCTTGCCTTTGATTAACTTTGAGGGTGTGCCTAACGGCCAGTTTCAGGGCTATATCGCGACTATTACCATCCAGGCGCAGTCCGCCGATGGTACCACTGTGCGTCTTGATTATCCGGTTAAGGTCAGGCGCCCTATTGCCGTTTCATCGATTTCTAGGTGGGAGCGCGTCGAGAGTTATCCCCCTGAGCCTGCGGAGGGCGGCGGTTGTCACTCGGCATCGTTGGATAAACACTGCTCTACCTTTAAGGAGGGGCAGCTGAAGACAGAGTCGCGTACCTTAAGCACGACGGTCACTGATGGTCTAAGCGATGCCTATAATCTAAGTGCTCAGGGTATTTATGGTTCCACTGAGACGTTGGGTCTCAGTCAGACTCTAGCGCGTGCACTCGAAGCTTCATTGCAAAATTCCGATAGTAAAAGTCGGGCAGCTGCTACCAAACTCAGTCGCAGCATTGATGTTGCGATTAGTCGTGGTTTCGCACTTGATGACGAAGTGGTTCGTAACTATGCAAAAGAGCGTGACCGAAAAAGCATCATTCAGGAAATTTCGGGAGCTGGATCTGATCGTGGCACTGGTATAGGTGCAGAACTCAAGATCCCTTTATCTATTCCCTTGGGCGGCGGACTTGGTATTAACCCTGGGGGTAGCTTAGATAACGACCTCGTCGTTAAACAAGTACTCGAAAATATGCGCCGCCGAGAAGATGATTACGGTGAAGACGCCAACAATCAATTCAGTCGAGGCGGCACAGTCAATGGCGAAGATCGTCTAGTGATTACGGCTAGCGAGGACGGCACGATTTCAGGTGAACTCTCGGAGGGTATTGTGCGCACTAACTCACTGAACAACAGTTTCTCACTCGCTAACTCCCTTACCCGTGGCCAAAGTTTTCAGGCAGCACGGACCGAAGGCGAGACTACAACGCGCACCTCTCAAGAGGCCCGACAAGAGCTTGAAACTTCTTCTAATACTACGAGCCTAGAAACATCGCACAGTAGCTGTGTATTGCCAGGCTATACTGGTGCTTGGTCGCGGCAGATGACACGATGGATGCAGCGTGCACCGATAATTGCCTATGATTTTTGCGGTGTGGGTCGACCCGTAGGTCAGATGAACTATGACCGCTACACCTGGGCCGTTGCTTTAGGGCAATCAAAACTAAGCAAGCAGTGTAACCCTCGACCTATTCCTTGTGGTATGCACGCACGCTGCTTCATGCCTGAGGAGTGCGGTGGAAAATATCCCCGCGCTGTGGACCAACCTGAGTGTCAATTCATCGAGCGTTTTTCAGATGATTTGTTGGGCCAATTTGGTAGCGATGAAGATCCGCGAGATCCAGACGAAGTCCCCTATTTCCCCGGCAGGAGTAACTAAGCATGAGTTTTAATGCACAACTGACGAAGCATCTCGTATCTGCTTTGACCTTGCTGCTTTGCATGACTGTGTTCGCCTGCAATGGCGATCCTGTGCGAACCGTAGACCCCAGTCTTGAGCAGAGTGGTGACTTGGCTGGCATTGGCGAAGTAGGTGGTCTGTGCGGGGCCACCAGTCCTTGCGAAGCGGGTTTGCAGTGCAGTCCCGATGGAGTGTGTTGTACTCCAGTAGAAGGACGTGCCGATTGTTATAGCTCGCCATCACTTAGCTTTGCTTGCGGTGGCGAAGGTGAAATCTGCTGTCCTAACCTGAGCAGTCCTTTTACGACGCCGGGTATCAATCCAGATGTCCCCACCTTTCCCGACGAACATGGCGGTTGCCAGCATGATCCCAGTCAAGGCATCGAGCTTAAGTGCGGTGCGGGTAATCGCTGCGCGGCTGACCCCGACCGCTGCGATGCCTCCAACAGCTGTTACGACTGCCACCGTAAACCCGGTTGCACCTGGTGCAGCTCGGACAATCGCTGCATTTCCGATGATGCAAGTGCGCAGCAGTGCCAAAGCTTGGTGCGCAATCCCCTGCTTTGTCCCGAGACCACCCCTTGCCAGGCCAAGACCTCGATTGAGTGTGTCGAGACCCCTAACTGTGGATGGTGTGGTAGCCTTTTCA
>CAYWAT010000058.1:0-10888 GCA_964456305.1 uncultured Polyangiales bacterium
TGCTCTCGCTGCAGCCCGAGACCACCAAAATACCCAGCATCCCAGCCAAAAACCATGTCGCATCGCATCGTTGAACCGTCATCCTTACTCCTTTACGCAAATCCAGTTATCCAATCCAATCAGGCCCACCTATAACGCCAGAGCCCAGGGCACTGATAGCACTGCAAGCTGTGGACCAATATCTTAAGTGAAATCCATTGCTAACAGCTTACGCGTCAGAGCCTGAACCTGTGTCACCGGGATCTTTTGCACAGTGGTTTGACCTGGCTGAGCGGGCATCACGAAATGCAGGTGCTGCGCATCGCGCTTCTTATCCTGCTGTAAGAAGCTAAGAGCTCTTTCGTCGAGGTAAGCATGCAGATCAGTGGGCAAGGCACAGGCCTCAAGCAGAGCCACCAGTTGTGCCGTATCATCGGCATGCATATCCCCTTGCACCTCAGCGATACGGCAGGCCGCAATCATGCCCAAAGCCACCGCTTCACCATGACGCACGCGGTAATCATGGGCAGCCTCAATGGCGTGTCCTAATGTATGACCGAAGTTGAGCAGCCGACGGCACCCTCCCTCGAACTCATCTTGGGTGACGATATGAGATTTGAGCTGAACCGCCTCCCGCACAACCTGCCCTAGCACCTCCATATCCCCAGCCATGCAGGCGGGTAATCGCTGCGCCAATCGATCCACCGCCTCTGGACCTGCAAGCCAGGCAGCCTTGATCACCTCGGCCATGCCAGCACGCAACTCCTCCACGGGCAGTGTCTGTAAGAAGTCCAAGTCGCAGAGTACAAATCGGGGCTGATAAAAGCTACCGATGAGGTTTTTGCCCTCCGGACGATCCACGCCGGTTTTGCCGCCCACCGAGCTGTCCACCATCGCTAACAGACTGGTGGGCAGTTGGCCCAGAGCCACACCGCGATAAAAGGTGGAAGCAGCAAAGGCAGTCATGTCGCCAACCACGCCTCCTCCAAGACCCAGCATCAGCGCGCTGCGGTCCAAGTCGGCAGCAAAGGCGGCATCCCAAATGGTCTTGACGCTGCGCAGACGCTTGTGCTGCTCACCGGAAGGCAAACGCAGGGCAGCAACAGTGCGGCCCTCGGCGCATAACTCGTCAACCTCGGATAACCAGTGCTGAGCTACCTTACGATCGCTCACCACCAGCATCTGCTGTCCACCCCAGTGCGCCTGCAATAAGCCAGGAAGGCGATGCCTTTGGCCCGAGCCAATCTCAACGCGGTAGCTGCGCATCCCCAGAGGCACCACCACCGGAGGCGCGTTTAGCAACGCCCGAATCTGTGCGACCAATTCGCTGACCGACGCCGAACTGACGTCCAAGGTGGCATGACACTCGGCATAGGCATCCTGGCGCGCGGCGATAATCTGGGCCAGCTCGGTGACGGGATCTACATCATCCAAAAGGGGGCGATGCTCGCGCTCGCCTACACGATCAGCAAGCAGCTCCGCCGGCGCACTCAGCGTCACCAATAAGCCCAGACGCAACATGACATGTCGCGTAGGTCGATGGGTCACCGTACCTCCCCCGAGCGCCACGACAGCAGGCTCATGCGACTCTAACAAGCCCTGCAAAAGTTTGGCCTCGGTGCGACGAAAGGCTCGTTCGCCCTGCATGAAGAGCTCACGTATCGAACGACCGCTCTGCTGGGCGATATAGTCGTCCAAATCGATGCAAGGCAGCGCTAACGCGTGCGCAAGTTCGCTGGCAACCGTGGACTTACCGCTGCCCATCGGCCCAGAGATGAATATCCAAGGGTTCACGCACGCTAGTGTAGCGCTAAGCACCCATAGGTCGAGAACCCTCAACGAGGCAAAGAGTTGCGCGAAAGGAAGGAGTCTCACATACTTTAGCCTCCTGTGTAGGTTGATACATGAAACGATCCCTCCACCTCAGTGTCTTCAGCGCCCTTTGCATTGGTAGCCTCGCGCTCGCCTCCTCGGTGGCCATCGCCGACGTCGATCATGTGGTGGAAAGTGGCCAAACCCTCGCGCAAATCGCACGCAAGTACAACACCAGCGTGCGTTCCCTGCTTGCAGCCAATAGCGAGGTCAAAGCGACCCGTCTGCGTCCAGGACAAATGCTGCGTGTCCCCGAAAAAGGCGTGATTTATGTCAATTCAGGCCAAACGCTGAGCGCCATCGCCAATGCAAACGGGACGTCAGTCGGTGCGTTAGCCAAACTCAATAAAATCAAGACAGACAGCTCGCTCAAGATAGGACAGCGACTAGTTTTACCAAGCGCTAATGCTTCGGTAAAACGAAAGGCTGGCAAGTCCTCCAGGGGAGCACGCGGCGTAGTCACCCTCATGCGCGTGGGCAGCAACGAAAAGCTCACTATGAAGGTGCTCGATAGCCGAGGCCGCGTACGCAATGCTGCAGTGCGTCGCTTTGCGCGCATGTTTCGCTATCACAATACACGCCGCACACGCAATCCGCACAAACGTCTGATACGTACCCTCGCACGTATCTCAGAGCGTTTCGGTGGCAAGCCCATTCAGCTAGTAAGCGGCTATCGTCCTCCCGGCGGCTTTACCAGTCACAAGAGTCGCCATGTGCAAGGACGTGCAGCAGATATTCGCATCCCGGGGGTTTCTAATCGCGTGCTGCGCAACTACTGCCGCCGTCTCAAGAACGTTGGCGTGGGATACTACCCACGCAGTACCTTCGTGCATGTGGATGTGCGTGGCCAAAACGCCTACTGGGTCGATGTCTCAAGACCAGGAAGGCGACCACGTTATCTGCGTTCTGGCGAAAGCGTAAAACAAGCGATCGCCGCCAATCGCAAGGGCAAGAAGGTCAAGCCCAAAACAAGCAACACCACAAAAACAGAAGTGCTAGCCGTTGCCAAAAGCGACAACAAAGATGAGCCAGCAAGTGCAACTGCCGAGTCAAACGACTCAACTCAGACTCCCTCGAATACAGCGAAGCCCTCTGAGAGAACTCCTGCCAAGGCTAAACCCAGTAAGGCAGTAAAGCCCGACGCGCCCAAAGAAAAGCACGCTACAGAAAAGCAACCTGTTAAACTGGCAACTGCCGTGCAAGATCTGGAAACAGAAGAACTTAAGCCTTCAAAGTAAAATTGCCGATCGATCTATATTTGTAATAATATAGTTATATGGAAACAAAATACTGGCCTCTTGGGGTCGGTCTAATCTTTGTCATTGCCAGTTGCGGCCTGTGGTTTGACCCAGAAGAGCCATCTCAGAGTGCAGATGGCATACCTGTCACTGACGGAGGTACAGATATAGGTGGAACTGATGACGCGAGCGGTGGCAATGATACCAGTGGCGAGCCGGGTGGTGATGTATGCCTCCAGGGGAACGAGGGGGATACCTATACCCTCAATCTCAATTTCGATAGCGAAGACGCGCTCACTACTCGATTAAGTTTGCTGAACACCAACATCGAGGATTGGATTCTGCGCCCAAGTAGCGTCAATCCCTTCGGCGAAGGGCATCTCTGCTGCGGGCAGTCCCTGCATATCCGCAACGATCCAGATGATATCGACAACGACAAAGACGTTCAGTATGCGGTTATTCCATCCAGCAGCGCGTGGAAAACAACGCAAGGCTCAGTGAGCTTCTGGGTTAAGCTCAGCGCCTTTGATCCCGATGTTAATAACGGTCGACAAGGACTCATCTCACGCGATGCCTTTGGTACGGATAACGCGGGACATTTCTCCATATGGGCTGACGGCCGTACTGTCGTGCTCCGCCTACAAGACACTCAAAACGAAGTGCATCTGCGTGCCTTTGACGCTCTCACAGCAAACCGCTGGTACCATATCGGAGCTAACTTTGGCGGCGACGAGGGACTGGAGTTGTACATCGACGGCAAACTCGAGGAAAAAGACGTTACCGCAAAATGGGGTATCGATGGCAATAACAACCCTTGGGCAATCGGCGCAACGATCAAACACTCCAACGAAGGCAGTGCTCAAGGCGCTGACCTTTATTCTCTCGATGCCCTTTTCGATGATGTACAAATCAGCAATCAGCGTCGCAACTTCGACTATATCCAGAAAGTCTTAACGTTGGCAGACGAGCAAGATAACGCCTGTCGTTAGAAACTAGGGATTACCGCCAAAGATTCAGCGCACCGGCAGTTTGCGATTCTCGAGAATAATCGCCGCCGTCTCCTGAATGCTGCGATTGGTCACGTCGATCACAAGCCAGTCGGGATGCGCATCATAGATCTCCTGGACATAACTGAGCTCATTATCGATGTGTTCCTTAAGCCCGTAGGCTGCAGTATCGGGCATTCCAAGCTGAACCAAACGCTGCTTGCGAATATCGATCAAGCGACTGCTATTAATGGTCAGCGCAACGACACGATCCTTAGGCAAGGACGCAAGCTCTTCGGGAAGACTTACACCTTGGGTAATCGGCACATTCGCGACAAATAGTCCACGTCCAGCAAGGTAGGTACTGAGCGGCGTTTTACTCGTACGGCTAGGTCCTACAATCACGAGATCGGCCTTGGCAAGATTGCCAGGTTCCTTACAGTCATCGCTTTTGATCGCGAACTCGATCGCTTCCACGCGCCGATAATAGTCATCTCCTAAAGGCAACACCGCCGTTGGAGTATTGAGGGGCATCACATCAACAAAGGAGGCAATCTGACGAATCAGCTCGCCCATAATGTCCACACTGCTGACGTTACGCTGCCGCATCAGTGCGCCCAAACGATCGCGGATTTCCGGATCGACCAGGGTAAACACCACCAGGGCCCCCTCGGCATGCGCCTTCTCGAGTAACACGCGCACGCGCTCTTCATCGCGCACCCGCGCTTCGATGCGTACCTCAGCTTGAAGTTGAGGAAATTGCTTGAGCGCTGCGTGCACAACTTTGGCAGCCGTTTCGCCGGTAGAATCACTAACGACGTAGATGAGACAAGGTTGAGTCATGCTGCCTTTATGAGTGCGATGGATCGGATGCCGAAAAAACTAGCCGCGTAAGCGCGCTGAGAGTCGTCGTCGAGCCATGCGGTTAACACGGCGTCGATTCTTCGCCTTGCGTGCAGCATTACGTCGAGCACTACGCGTGCGGTTGGTTTTACGAGGGCCAGTGGAGATGGGAAGGTACATAGGGAATGCTCCTGAAATTGCATAAATGCTTCCACACAGGGAGGCCGTAGCATTACTTACTTCGCCTAAGTGTCAATCTTTTCGCGGTATAAGAGAGGCGATTCCAATGCCAACGCGTTTGCTAAAGAAGTTTTTCCATTTTTTTCGCGCGTGAAACTTGATAAGCGGGCCCCAACCCGTGTATGGGGACGAAGAGATTGGCAGCTAGAAGGAGCGGCGAATGGCCGACAATGAAATCATCGCGGGACTTGATTTAGGAACCACCAAAGTATGTGCAATCGTTGCCGAGCATACTGCAGATGGGTTGGATATCATCGGCATTGGCTCTGTGCCCTCTAAAGGCCTAAAAAAGGGTGTTGTTGTCAATATTGACTCGACTGTACGAGCAATTCGCGCAGCCATTGAGCAGGCCGAAACCATGGCTGGCGTCGAGATCAACAATGTTTATGCAGGCATTGTCGGTAGTCATATTCGTAGCTTCAACCAAGAAGGCGTCGTCGCTATCGCCAACCGCGAAGTAAGCCAGGAGGACGTCGATCGGGTGCTTGAACAAGCTAAAGCCGTGCCTTTACCTGGCGATCGGCAAGTGCTGCATGTGCTGCCGCAAGAGTATATCGTTGATGACCAAGACGGCATCAAAGAGCCTATTGGCATGAGTGGCGTACGCCTAGAAGCACGCGTACACATGGTCACCGCAGCTAGCACCAGCGTTCAGAACATCACTAAATGCGCCGAGCGCTGTGGGCTTTATGTCTCGGAGATTGTTCTCCAACCACTCGCAAGTGCAGACTCTGTCATCAGCGACGATGAAAAAGAGATTGGTGTCGCGCTCATCGATATCGGCGGCGGTACCACCGATATCATCACGTATGTCGACGGAGCTGCTGTGCATACCAGTGTTATCCCTATTGGCGGACTCAACATCACCAGCGACATCGCTACTGGACTGCGCACCCCTATCGCCGAAGCAGAGCGCATCAAGATCAAGTACGGCTGTGCCCTCAGCTCTCTTGTTGAGGAAGAAGAAACCATCGATGTCCCCTCTGTAGGAGGGCGTGCCCCCCGTACCTTATCGCGGCGTGGGCTCTGCGACATCATTGAACCGCGGGTGGAAGAAATTTTCGCGACTTGCCGGCATGTCATCGAAGAAACTGGGTTTCGCGACATGCTCGCTTCAGGTGTGGTGTTAACTGGTGGAGCAACTCAACTCCTAGGCATTCACGAATTGGCGGAGAAAATCCTCGGACTGCCTGTACGCTCGGGCAATCCGCATGGCGTTGGCGGACTTGTGGATGTGGTGCGTGGTCCAGCTTATGCCACCGGTGTCGGGTTGGTTAAGTATGGCGCGTATAACGCTAAGCCGAGTCAGGGAACACCGGTTATGGTTCCAGCAGCCGCTCAGGGAAGCTGGGGCAGTCGTATTGGGCAGTGGTTTCGAGACGTCTTTTAATTATTTCACAGGAGCAGCAAGGGTATGGCAATTTCAGTCGAGTTTTCAGATCACAGCGAAGTTCAAGCACGCATCAAGGTCATTGGCGTTGGCGGTGGTGGGGGTAATGCGCTCAACACCATGATCGCAAGCGGCCTCGAGGGCGTGGAGTTCATCGCAGCCAACACCGATGCTCAAGCGCTGACCCAAAATTTGGCGCCCACCAAAATCCAGATCGGCCCCCAGCTAACCAAGGGCTTGGGTGCAGGTGGCAATCCTGACATCGGCCGTAAGTCTGCGCTTGAGGATGTGCAGCGTGTCGCTGAGTCACTGCAAGGTGCAGATATGGTCTTCGTCACCGCGGGTATGGGCGGTGGCACCGGCACTGGCGCGGCCCCTGTGATCGCTCAGATCGCACGTGACCAAGGTGCGCTCACGGTGGGTGTCGTGACCCGTCCTTTTGGTTTCGAAGGTCGACGACGCACCGGCTTTGCCGACCAAGGCGTGCGCGATTTAGTTGAAAGCGTCGATACCATCATCACCATCCCCAACGAAAAGCTTCTCTCCCTCTGTGACGACGACATGCCCATGCTGGAAGCCTTCCATCGCGCCGATGATGTGCTGGTGCAAGCAGTGCGGGGCATCAGCGACTTGATCACCAATGCAGGCATGATCAACGTCGATTTTGCCGACGTGAAAACCATCATGAGCAGCAATGGCCGTGCACTTATGGGCACTGGCTTTGGCAAAGGCGAACGACGCGCTCTCGAAGCCGCCGAAATGGCCATTCGATCGCCCCTGCTTGATGATGTCTGCGTGGAGGGAGCCACCGGTATTTTGCTCAACTTCACTGCCGGGCCTGATATTCGCCTGCGCGAAATCAACGAAGCCGCCAGCCTTGTACAACAGGCCGCCCACGAAGATGCCAACATTATCTTTGGCGTGGTCACCGATCCCAACATGAGCGAAGTGGTCAAAGTCACGGTTATTGCCACCGGGTTTGACCAAGCATCGTCTCTTCCCTCTCACCACGACGGCATAAGCTCGAGGCGTAACAGCGGCTTTCAAGGCAGCGGTGCGTCATCGCGCTACCGCAATAACAGTGCGGTCAGCAAGCGCGAGTCCGCGATGCCCCCCCTGCCCAGCGAGGCACAGAGTGCGGGGAGCCGCGCCTTTGGCCCCAGTGCCTTGCATGACGAAGCCGTGCTTGATATCCCTGCCTACTTGAGGCGTCGAGCGGCAAGTCGCGAGTAAAACGCCTCGACGACCTTTGCCTCTCTCATGAGGGGCATTTACCCGCAGGCTGTGTGTGTTGGTTTTTGATTTCATCGCAATTGCAAAGCAACTCAGAGTTCCGTCACACACCAAGCCGGGGGCATATTATTCTCGCTTTTCATTAGGCAACCCATGTGTTGCTCTACTGACTTTACTTTGCTTTCTCACTAGCCATATCGCCCTGCCCTTACATACCCAGGCTCAAGAAACACCGCCTGAGTACACGGAGGGTGAGCAACCGAAAAAAGAAGCAGACGCCGATGAGCAACCACCCGAACTACAAGCACAGCAGTACTTCGAGATGGGCTTGGCAGCGTCGCGACGTAATCGTTGGCACAGTGCACGCGATGCCTGGAAAGAGTCCTACGCCTTAGTGCCAGCGCCTTTGACCTTGTTGAATCTAGCCTCGGCCTATGCACACACCCATGAATTGCTGGAAAGCGAGGAAGCATACCTCGCATTTATCGAGCAAGCTGAGCAGGACCCTTCACTGGCAGAGTACCTGCCCCTTGCACAGCAATCGTTGCGCAAGGTGCGCAAGCGCATCCCCTCGGTGCGTCTCATTGTTCGTGGTTTACGTCCCCGCGACCATTTGCAACTCGACCATGAGCTGCTGGATCATAGACTGTTGAACGAAATCTTCTTGCTCAACCCCGGCAAACATCGTGTGAGCATTACGCGCGACGGTTATCCTCAGCGCTGGCACCGCTTTTTCTTGCACGACAAGGACACGAAGCGCATTCAGTTTGATGCTCGCTCAGGACGAGGCTGGAAACCCTTTAACGCCGCCCATGATCATGTAGGCAAAGCACCCGCAAAAAAGAAGTCGGACTCGATCTTCGCTTCGCCCATCTTTTGGAGCATTGTTGGTGTCTTGGTTGTGGGCGGCATCGTCACGGCCGTTGTGTTAGCGACCCGTGACGAAGAAGAGCCCTTTACTGGCAATGCTCCACCTGGCCGTATCGAAATCAGTCGGTTCTAAGGTTATTGTCAACGTCCCTCTCATCGATCTTGTCCCTCCTCGAACATGAACACCGACACCAACGTTTCATCCACATCATCCGCAGCATCAACCGAGGGTCGCGTACAGCGTGCCCTCGATGACTTTCGTGCCGGGCGCATGGTCATCCTAGTAGATGACGAAGAGCGCGAAAACGAAGGCGACCTTTGCCTGCCAGCACAGTTTGCCACGCCTGAGGCGATCAACTTTATGGCCAAACATGCACGCGGGCTCATCTGTCTCAGCCTCACGCCCGAGCATGTAGATCGCTTGGAACTACCGCTGATGACCCAGGGCATGCATAGCGAACGCAAAACGGCCTTTACGGTATCCGTCGAAGCAAAGGCAGGTGTCTCCACCGGTATCAGTGCCGCCGATCGCGCGCATACCGTGCGCACTGTGGCCAATCCCAGCACCACCGCCGCGGATATCGTCAGTCCCGGTCATATCTTCCCGCTGCGCGCCGTTGCAGGCGGGGTTTTGCAACGCAGCGGTCACACCGAAGGCTCTGTCGACCTCGCTCGCCTCGCAGGCCTTAACCCAGCGGCCGTCATTTGCGAAATCATGTGCGACGACGGCAGTATGGCACGCCGTCCCGAGCTTGAGCACTTTGCTCGCGAACATCAGCTGCATCTCTTGTCCATTGCAGACCTCGTACACTATCGTCTGCAGTGCGAATCGCTGATCGAACGCTGCCAAACCCACGATGTAACGCTGCGTACCGGACACTCCTGGACCCTTCATACCTACCGCGTCAAAAGTGACGGCCGTCACTTGCTTGCACTCACCCACGGCACACTCAAACGCAGCCCCACCCTCGTACGGGTGCATACCCAAAGCCTCCTGGGTGATGTGTTTGGCATCAACACCCTTAGTCCATCGGAGTTTATGCTTCACGAGGCGATCAACGCCATCGAGGAAGATGGCAGCGGGGTGATTCTCTATCTGCCCAGCCATACTCCATTTGCTAACGCCATCGGCGCAACCTCACAGACCAAGGTAAGCGAATCCGCGCAAGAAAGTGCCGACACGCTGCGCGAATATGGCATCGGCGCGCATACTCTCGCCGACCTTGGTCTGCATGAAATTCGTGTTATGACCCACAAGCCACGCCCCCTGCCCAACCTCGAGGCTTATGGCCTTCGGGTGGTGGAGCAGTGTACAGGAACCTCTTAAACCGCGGAAGCAGGCAGCATGTCATCCCGATCGAACCCAGCGCAGATAGCCCATGTGGAGGGCCTTTATCATCCCCCCGCCTCGGCGCGCTTTGCCATCATCGCATCTCGCTTCAATGGCTTTGTCGTTGATGCTCTGGTGAGCGGCGCCTGCGATACGCTAAGGCGTCATGGCGTGCAGAGCGACCGTATCACCCTTGTGCAAGTTCCAGGTGCCTGGGAACTGCCTTGGGCAGCCAAGCGCTTAGCCACAGGTGGGCATATCCAAGCCATCATCGCCCTAGGCGCGGTCATTCGCGGGGCAACGCCGCATTTTGATGTGGTGATCAAAGGCATGTTGCAGGGCCTAGCAGCGATTTCGTATGAAACCTCGATTCCTCTCGCAAACGGGGTGCTAACCACCGATACCATTGAGCAGGCCATCGAGCGGGCGGGCAGCAAGGCGGGCAACAAAGGCGCCGAAGCTGCCACCACAGCCATTGAATTGCTAAGTCTGGATGCGCGTTTAAAGGATCATGGCCTCTAAGTCCGATCGCATCTCCAACCGTCGTCGCAGCCGCGCCTTTGCGCTCCAGATGCTTTACCAAATCGACCTGGCAGGCACGTCGGCCGGCGATACCCAGCGCTTGTTTTGGGGCTCTCTCACCAAAGCACACGAAATCAACGGCCAGCCCGATGCCTTTGCTAATCAACTGGTCGATGGCGTAAGCGAACAGCTCGAGAGGATCGACAAAACCCTAGCCGATGCCAGCACCAACTGGCGTATTGACCGCATGCCCTGTGTCGATCGCAGTATTCTCAGGCTCGCCACCTATGAAATCCTCTTCATGGAGAACATCCCTCGCCGCGTATCTATCAATGAGGCCATCGAGTTAGCCAAACAGTACGGCAGCGAGCAAAGTCCCAGCTTC
>CAYWAT010000058.1:10898-15641 GCA_964456305.1 uncultured Polyangiales bacterium
CAAGCGTTTCGGTGCGAGCGAGTCGCACCGCTACGTCAACGGGGTGCTCGACCGTATCGCCCAACACAGCGACACCGCCCCATGATGGCTATCCGCTTTGTGGCGCCAAGCCTGGGCTATCTGGATCAGATGCGCAGCGATTGCATCGTTCTCCCTCTTTTTGAGAACACGCTGCCCACCCGCGGGCTCTTGGGCATGCTGGACTGGCGACTTTGCGGTACCCTCTCGCACTGGGCCGCCGAGCATGTTCTCGATTTCTCACCAGGGCAACGCACACTCATCCCCCTTCGGCCGCATATCAATGCCGATGCGTTGCTTTTGGTAGGCATGGGGGCTGTCGATCACTTTGACGCCGAGCTTTATCAGCACACCAGCGCGCTGATCTGGGACACGCTCGAGCAATGCAGTTGGCGCTCCTTTGCCTGCGTGCTGCCGGGACGTAGCACCGAGGCTTGCATCGATGTGCAAAGCGCCGTGGACACCTGGGTGCACCATACCCCGGTAACCAACACTCAGCATCAATGCGTGATCTTCGAAGATAGCGCCCAGCATGCCGAGGCCGAAGCCGCTGTCGAACGCTTTCGTCGCAAGCTGCGCGCCATGGCAAGCCTATAAATAGCGTCTCGAAGCATCATGGCAGCATCCTGGAGCGAAAAATCGCGATCGCGTGGCGCTTAAGACCGCTCTCAATTTGCGTTGAGCCTGAGCGCGCTCGAACCGCAGGACCGAAGACCTATAGAGAGATTCTACGGATGCTTTGCGATGGGATTTCCCATGAATGCCACGCGATGCTACCCACTCCGTGGGCGCTCCCGTTGGTCGCACGCATCGCACAGGGTCTAACGTGTTGCAGGAACTAGGGTGATTAGCAGCGAAAGCCAGGATCAGCGTGAATTGGGGGCGGTTAGTCGACGTTTCGAACGGAGCGAAGATAGTTGCAACCCAAAGAAGGTTGCCTTTTGGGCTGCAATAAGGCGAGAATAACCCTAATCGTTGAGGAACCTGTATGCCCAAACGCACCATCATCTGCTCTGTCTGCGGAGCACGTAATCCCGATAGCCACACACGCTGCTCAGCCTGTGGTGCCAAGCTCGATACCTCCTTTGCGCTCGACGATCACAACCTTGCGGAGACCAAAGATCCCGAGGATATCAGCTGGCGCTGGGTGGGCGTAGCCACTGCGCTTGCCTTTGTGCTGCAAACAGCGCTTCTGGTGATTCTGCCCGCGCTGGTTTCCGCTTACGACCCCCAGGGCCTGCCCGGTCTAGGCATCTCGACCCTGGTGTGGTTCATCGTGGGCGTGGTGGTGAGCGCGCTTACGCCAGGCAAAACCTATTTCGAGCCTGCCATCGCAGCTTTCTTGATGTCTTTTCTGACCATTCCCTACCTGATGAACATCGCCGACGTCTATCCCATGTCTCTACTGGCTTATGTCGTGGGCTGCGTCCTAGGCGTCATGGTCACCGTGCTGGGCGCCGTCATGGGCGACAAATGGGGCAACCGCGCCCAGCGCTCCTCGCCTGCCTAAACAAAGCAAGAGCGCGATCTTAGGGCCATCGGATGCGTAGGCGAAAAGCAGGTGTGAGCACCACGCCGCCGTGGTCGCTATCGCGGTCATCCACGGAGGCAAACCAGTGCTCGTAATCGGTGTTGAGTTCGATCAGCACATGCACGTAACGAAAGCCCAGGCCAACGCCAAGCATCAATCCGCCGCGCACCGCCCATAGATCCACGGTCTGGCGCTGTTGATCGGCCATCCGCAAGTCGCCGCCGGCATATTCGAAGCCCGCACGCGCCCCCACCCAGGCTTCGTACAGCCCCGCCACGCGCAATCCCAGCGTCGCCGGCAAGGTCATCCCCGCGCGCAAGGCATCCACCTCTCTGACATCGCTTCCATCATCGCGGCGCAGCGTGTCGTCAATCCACCCAGCGTATACATCGCCGCCGATCAGCCATGCAGTCTGCAGCAGGCCCTGATGCCACGGGATGGCATGCCGTGCATCCATGCGTAGCGTCGTTCCCAGCACGGCAAGTCCCATGTCCCAGTCCTCCCGTAGACCATAACGCGCGGCGGCAACTGGAATCACCCCGTCGTAGACCGAGGGCGACTGATAGCCAAAGGGCTGCAAGGCCTCCCGAGAGGATTTACGCAAGCGCCCGACGGGAATCCGGGCACTGCCGCCCACGCTGGTATCGTAGCGACCTTTGGGCGTCAGCCCCCCAGACCCTAAACCGGGCAAGGCCGGCGCACATCCGGCCATCAGGAGCAGAAGCCCAGCGCAGGCAGCACAGGTGAGGAGCCTCATCACGAGCCAGCCTCATACCCAGAGCTCCCTCCGAAAGCAACGCGCAAGATAGAGCTTGCATAGATCGCTCTCGATGCTTTTCCTATAGATGCCGAGTGTTGCCACCTGCTTCGCCCTTCCTATACATGCCAGGAGCTGCTACCCGCGATGCGGGCGCTCCCGTTTAGACATTTCTATGAATGCCAGGCGTTGTTTGAGGTTCCTATAGATGCCGGGTGTTGCTACCTGCTTCGCAGGCATTCGCTTCGCTCATACGCAACACATAGAATCTAGCGTATTGCACTAATCATGGCGGTAGATGGCACAACGCACAGAGTCTGGCGTTTCACAATTGACGTAGCGGTGACTGGCGCCGCCGTTTATAGGGTTGCGCAAGGAGCAGACATGCCGGGTACGCACATCACACTTGACGACAACACACCTTCAGCGCTTCGCATCTACATCGCAGAGCCTACAGAAAGCAACGGCTTAGGCCTGGTGCTGCTGCAAGAGTGGTGGGGACTGGTGGATCACATCCGTGAGGTTGCCGATCGCCTTGCCGAAGCAGGATTTACGGTCTGTGCGCCCGATTTGTTCGGCGGCAAGAGCACCACCTCGCCCGACGAAGCCAGTCGTCAGATGATGGCGCTCAATATCGCGCAAACCAGCGTCACCTTAGGGCGCGCCATCCAGCATCTGCGCCAACACAGCAAGGTCAGCAAGCAGCGCGTGGGTGTGATGGGCTTTTGCATGGGCGGGCAGCTCGCCCTCTTTGCCGGCTGCGAGCATGCCGAGGACGTTAATGCCGTGGTGAACTTCTACGGCATCCACCCCGAGGTCAAACCGCAGATAGACAAGCTCAAATGCCCCGTACTCGCCCACTTTGCCATCGGCGACGAGTTTGTGCCCATTGCCGATGCCCGCCAGCGCAGCGCCGAGATACGCATGCAGGGCAAGAGCATCGAAATGCACGAGTACCACGCCGGGCATGCCTTCTTTAACGACTCACGCCCCGAGGCTTATCACGCCGAAGCGGCCACACTGGCCTGGGAGCGCAGCCTCGACTTTTTGCGCCGCAACATGGACCCGCGTCCCACGCTTAACCTCTAGCGCAAGGGCATCGGCATGCGCATTCTTAGCTACCTTGACCGTATGGCCAGCCTTGCACTGCAAAAGGCCATGCAGTGCGAGCTTCCTCCCCCCGCCATCGTCCGTCCCGCCTCCTCGCCCAAGCATGGTGACTATCAAGTCAACGGGGTGATGCCCTTGGCTAAAGCGCAAGGTCAGCAACCTCGCGAGCTCGCAGGCCGGGTGGTCCCGCATCTTATCGACGATCCCGCCATTGCGGCGGCCGAAGTGGCCGGCCCAGGCTTTATCAACCTGCGTTTGGATCCCCAGTGGTGTTATCAGCAGCTCCACGCGATGCTCGCGCAGCCCCAGCGTTTGGGTGTGCCCCAGGTCGAAACCTCAGAGCCTATCGTGCTGGACTACTCCAGCCCCAATATCGCTAAACACATGCATGTGGGCCATCTGCGCTCCACCATTCTGGGCGATGCGCTGGCGCGGGTGCTGGATTTCATCGGTCATCGGATCACCCGCGACAATCACCTGGGCGATTGGGGCACCCAGTACGGCTTGCTTATCCTCGGCATGCAGCATTTTGGCTCGCAAGAGGCCCTGCAGCAGAGGCCTATGGACGAGTTGGAGCGGGTCTATCAACAAGCTTCGGCCCGTGCCAAGGAAGACTCCGACTTTGCGACCCAGGCAAGGCAGGAGCTGGCCCAATTGCATGCCGGCAGCGCTGCGCACCGTGAGCAATGGGAGCGTATGGTGCAGGCCACGCGTGCTTCCCTGGAGCAGATCTACGCGCGCCTGGGGATTTGCTTTGATACCTGGCGGGGCGAAAGCAGTTATCACGATGCCCTGCCCGAAACCGTCAGCGACCTCTGCGCTCAGGGCCTAGCCCGGGAAGATCAGGGGGCCGTGGGGGTGTTTTTCAGCGAACTGGAGCACGCACCCGCCGAGCTCAAGCGGGTGGATACCCCCTTTTTGATTCGCAAAGGCGATGGCGCTTTTTTATATGCCACCACCGATATCGCCACGGCGCACTACCGTCATCAGGAACTCAAGGCCCAGCGCTGCATCTATGTGGTGGATGTGCGTCAGTCCCTGCATTTCAAGCAGCTCTTTGCCCTCCTCAAACTGCAAGCGCTGCCGATGCAGTTGGATCACGTGGGCTTTGGCACCATTTTGGGCGCCGACAACAAACCTTTGCGCACCCGCGACGGCGGCACGGTGCGTCTGGCGGCCTTGTTGGACGAAGCCGAGGAGCGAGCGCAGGCACGCATCCACGAACAGGGTCTGCAAATCGATGCCAGCGCCCTTGAGCAAGCTGCCCGCGCCATCGGTATCGGGGCCATCAAGTATGCCGACCTGCGGCAAAACCGGCTCAGCGATT
>CAYWAT010000059.1:0-15606 GCA_964456305.1 uncultured Polyangiales bacterium
TCCCACTCAAGCGCAATTATTCATCCCCACACACCTTTCCAAGGCAAGACCTAGTATTTTCCCAGATAGGAGATGTGTGATGCGATCAGTTTCTAGGTTTATCTATGCGCTGCTTGTGGTTGTGGTGGTGAGTTCGGTTGGTTTCGGGTGCAGCAGTAGTGATACGGAGGGGTCAAGTTCTCCTGTTAGCGGCGAGTTCAGTGCAGGGAATGGGGGCACGGTTGAAAATAACCAGGGCGTGAGCGTCGAGGTGAGTGGCGATGCCGTTTCGGGGACCACCGTTGTGAAGGTTAAAATCACTGTGATTGGCGACTACGCCGTGTTTGATGATGCTGCCTACGAGGCTCTTGGTCAGGCGGTTGAGGTCACTTCCGAACCTGCAGGTGCTACCTTTGATGATGGCAAAGTCACGGTAACCATGCCCTGTGATGCTGACAAAAGCAGGGTGCGTATTATCGAGCTCGACGAGGCTGATGATGACAGCTGGAGTGTTGGCAGCGTTGACATCGAATGTGATGAAAGCAGTGACACGTACACCTTCTCTGTCTCGAAGACGGGTGTGTTTGCGCTCGTTAAGCCGTCTCTGCAGAGCGGAGGAACCGTGCTAGACCCTCAAGCAGTAGCGTTAGGGGGCAACCATACTTGTTCCATCGACGGAGGCGATAGCAAACTCTACTGCTGGGGCGAAAATGACGAGGGTCAACTGGGTATTGATGGCGCTGACTCCAAAGTGCTCCCGCAAAAGGTGGAGCTCAATGGTACCCCTAAAGCAATCGCCTTAGGGGATGAATACAGCTGTGCGATCGTTGAGGTTGAGGATAGTGACAACCTTTATTGCTGGGGTGATAACCAGTATGGCCAACTTGGCTTGGGAGATACTAACAATCGTCTGACGCCGCAGATGGTAACAATAACGGGCACTCTTAGCGCAGTATCTTTAGGTTCGCTCTACTCTTGTGCCATTGTCGATATCGATAGTTCTACCGATCTTTATTGCTGGGGTTACAATCTCGATGGTCAGCTTGGCTTAGGCAACCAATCATTGGACGAGCCAACACCACAAAAGGTGGAGCTTGATGGCAACGTTACTTCCGTAGCTCAAGGGTTTGATCATACCTGTGCTGTTGTTAATGGTTCTAGCGACCTTTATTGCTGGGGTAACAACTTCAACGGTCAACTGGGCTTAGGGAATAACCAGAATACAAAAAGTCCGAAAAAGGTCGAGGTTAGTGGTGCTATCAGCGCCGTAGCTTGTGCAAGTGGTGGTAATACCTGCACTGCTGTCGAAGTTGGCGGTGTCAATCAGCTAAGATGTTGGGGGGATAATGACGAGGGTCAACTAGGTTACGGTGACATGTTAGCACGTGGCGGTACACCTGAAACCACCCCGGATAAACTTCCCGCCATCCAGTTTTAGTTTGCGCAACTAAGACAACCCAAGACGCCGCCCTAAGCCGAGTTCACCTGGCTAAGGCGGCGTTAGGATGTGGCCCGCGTGGATATGACCCCTGAGGGCAGTCGGCGTCAGGCCCGCGTGTCGGTGGGCGAGAGCAGTTTTGCCGCGGACAAAGAACCCGCCGAGGATGGATTCGGCAAGGGTGCAGGGCATGCTGCCGAGGCTGATGCGACGCCCAGTCATGGTGTTATTAGTGGTGGCTCTTTAGTAGAGGGCACTTATACTTATTAGTTCTTTGGTTAGTTTAGTATTTTCCCAGATAGGAGATGTGTGATGCGATTAGTTTCTAGGTTTATCTATGCGCTGCTTGTGGTTGTGGTGGTGAGTTCGGTTGGTTTCGGGTGCAGCAGTAGTGATACGGAGGGGTCAAGTTCTCCTGTTAGCGGCGAGTTCAGTGCAGGGAATGGGGGCACGGTTGAAAATAACCAGGGCGTGAGCGTCGAGGTGAGTGGCGATGCCGTTTCGGGGACCACCGTTGTGAAGGTTAAAATCACTGTGATTGGCGACTACGCCGTGTTTGATGATGCTGCCTACGAGGCTCTTGGTCAGGCGGTTGAGGTCACTTCCGAACCTGCAGGTGCTACCTTTGATGATGGCAAAGTCACGGTAACCATGCCCTGTGATGCTGACAAAAGCAGGGTGCGTATTATCGAGCTCGACGAGGCTGATGATGACAGCTGGAGTGTTGGCAGCGTTGACATCGAATGTGATGAAAGCAGTGACACGTACACCTTCTCTGTCTCGAAGACGGGTGTGTTTGCGCTCGCCACACTGTTCGGGGAGCCGCTCCAAGTTTTACAGGAGCGTCAAATGCTTGCTTTAGGCTACGGTCACACCTGCGCGATTGACGACGGTGGTAGTGACAACAAGCTTTGGTGCTGGGGCAGAAATCTCTTTGGCCAACTTGGTCTAGGTAACAAGGACGATAAGTCGACACCACAGGTGGTCGAGCTTGGGGGGATTCCCAAACTCGCAGTTTCAGGAAGTGATCATACTTGTACGCTTGTGGACGTTGATGGCGTCGATACGGTCAAGTGTTGGGGAGACAATGGCTTCGGGCAGCTCGGAATTAATAGCACCGAAAGGAAGTCTACCCCTCAAACGGTTGATGTGGGCGGCACGCCTAAAGCCCTGGATGCAGGTCAGCTAAACACGTGCGTGATTGTGTACGTTGATGGCGTCCATACGGTCAAGTGCTGGGGAAATAACATCGAGGGTCAGCTGGGCATTAACAGCACCGAAGATCAGTTGACGACCCCCCAAACGGTTGACCTTGGTGGTAACGCGAAGGCGTTATCAATGTTCAACTCCCACACGTGCGCGATCGCGGACGTTGATGGCGTCGATACGCTCAAGTGTTGGGGAGATAATGACCATGGTCAGCTCGGTATTAATAGCACCGAAAGGAAGTCTACCCCTCAAACGGTTGATGTGGGCGGCATTCCTAAACAGGTATGGACGGGAACATTGCAAACCTGCGCGCTTGTGGATGTTGATGGCGTTGATACGCTCAAGTGCTGGGGTTACAACCAAGGGGGTGAATTAGGAATCAATGGCAACGCTGATCAACTCACTCCCCAGACGATTGATATCAATGGCCACGTCAAAGCCATGACCTGGGATGGCTTTACAATCCACGTTATTGTTGAGCAGGAAGGGAAGAGCCTGCTGCAATACCGAGATGGCAGCGGATGGACTCAATGGGATATTGGCAGCGGCAATGCTATAGAAGTTGACTTCGGCCATTACCAGCATGTCTGTATGACGGTTGCCGAGAGTGGTAGCACAGAGCTTAAATGCTGGGGTGACGATAACCGTTTTGGTCAGCTCGGTGATGGTGGCACAGACTCACGCTCTGGCCCACCTGCGGTCAGCCTTGACATGGTACCCGCCATCCAGTTTTAGTTTGCGCAACTAAGACAACCCAAGACGCCGCCCTAGACAGAGTTCGACTGGCTAAGGCGGCGTTTTTTACTAAGGGGACTGCTAAGGAGGACTTGAGTCTTTGGCATATGTACCCCTACTATGGCCTTAGTCTGGTCAACCTAGCAATTAACGCCTTCTTTTTGGGCAATAAAGGGTCCGCCGAAAAAATTATCGCCACCGACCTAACGATTAAGGGGTATCGACTGAGAATTATCACCTCCAGCCAAGAAATTAATGGGGGCAGCCAGAAAATTATCGCCGTCGACTCAATGATTAAGAGGTCCGTCGAGAAAAATATGACCCCCAGCCAAGAAATTAATGGGGTCGGCTAGAAAATTATCGCCATCAACTCAACGATTAAGGGCTTCGACTCAAAAAATATCGCCGTCGACTCAACAACTAAGGGGTATCGACTGAGAATTATCGCTTCCAGCCAAGAAATTAATGGGGTCGGCTAGAAAATTATCGCCGTCGCCCACGCGAATGGAGGGTATCGACTGAGAATTATCGCCATCGACCAGCGTGATGGAGGGTACCGACTCAGGATTGACGCCCCCAGCCAAGCGAATGGAGGGTACCGACTCAGGATTGACGCCATCGACCAAGCGAATGGAGGGTATCGACTGAGAATTATCGCCATCGACCAAGATTTTAACCCCCTGCCCCAAAGATTCTTCATGAGCTTCATTTCATCTGCGGGGGCCGACCTTGATGCGTTGCGTCCCTAGGCAACTAGGCTACCACCGACAGCATGGCCGAAGCGGATCCCCAACGTCTTATCCACTGTGTGAAGCTCAATAAAGAGCTCCCGGGTTTAAAAAAGCCCCCCTTCCCCAATGAGTTCGGGCAGCGCCTTTATAATGAAGTGTCGCACGAGGCGTGGGAGCAGTGGCTCAAAGAAAGTGTACGCTACATCAATACCTATCGCGTCGACCTCTCGAGCAAAAGCGGCACCGAGTTCATGCTTAAGCAGATGCGTGTCTGGTTTGGCTTCGAAGAGGGTGATTTGGCCGAGACCGCTTGGGTGGCGCCCAAAGAGGAGGCCGCCGATGCTTAATCGCCGCGCTATTCAAGAGGGCCACGGCCTGATGCGTCCATCGACCTGGTTAATGCTTGCACTGTTGCTGTGGATCGCGGGCTGCGCGCATCAATCGCAAGACGAGGGACTGTCTCTGCGCCGGGTGGTGCTTTACCGCAATGGCGTGGGTTACTTCGAGCGCCAAGGCGAGGTCAAAGGCGAACAGCTGGATGTGCAGGTGCGCAAAGACCAACTGCGGGATTTTCTCAAGAGCATCACCATTATCGACGAAAAAGGGCAGGTGAAAAGCGTCTCGGTACCTCTTGAAGAGGGAGCCTGGGCCAATGCCGCCTTGGCCTTGCTCAATCGACGACATGCCTCCCTTGCTGAGCTATTGACTGCCTTGCGTGGCGCCTGGGTGACGCTTGAGACCGAGGATGGGCAGCTGCGTGGACGCATTGCCTTGCTTGAGCATATGCCCGTGCCGCGGCCTTTGCCACGTGAAGAGCGCCATCATCGTCCTGAACCTCCCGATGTGCAGCTCACCCTCATCAATGGTCCCGAGATGAGCAAAGTTCGCCTATCCAAGGTGGAGTCGGTGGAGTTTCGCGATGCCAATATCGCGCTGCAGTTGCATCGTCGCCTGGACGCAGCCGTAGGGCATCAGGGTTTCGATCGCGTGCGGGCCCGGGTGCGTTTGCAGGGGGAGGGGCCACATCGTTTGCGCGTCTCCTATGTGTATGCCGCGCCTCTATGGAAGCCCACGTACCGCATCGTCTTGCCCAGCGAGGGACAGTCCAAGGCCTTGTTGCAGGGCTGGGCCGTGGTGGACAATACCACCGGTGAAGATTGGCAGGATGTACAGCTCAGCTTGGCGTCGGGGGCCCCGGTGGCCTTTCGTTACGATTTGCATTCGCCTCAGGATGTGGCCCGTGTGGATATGACTCCTGAGGGCAGTCGGCGTCAGGCCCGGGTGTCGGTGGGCGAGAGCAGTTTCGCGTCGGAGGAAGAAGCCGCCGAGGATGACGCGGATGGATTCGGCAAGGGTGCAGGTGCAGGGTATGCTGCCGAGGCTGATGCGACGCCCAGTCATGGTGTTATCGGTGGAGGTTCTTTAAAAGGGTTGGGTACTGGATCGTTAGCGTCTCCTAAAATGCGTAAAAAATCCCGAGCTAACTATCGTACAAAGGAAAAGGCAGCGGCGCCTTTTCGCGCGTCTTATGATAGAGCGCCCTCAGCGGAGCAGCATCAAGCCGCCTTGCGTCGCAGCACCTTGGCGCGTTCCAAAGCCAAGCGCGTCCGTGGTTTGACCCGCATCGACCTGCAGCACGCGGTGAACTTGCCCGATGGCAGCTCGACCATGGTGGCTTTGTTCACCAAGGATGTGAAGGCCGAGGAGACCTTCCTTTATACCCCCGGAGGCGCCGGCCAAGGCTACGCCCACAACCCGTATCGCGTGGTGCGCTTTCGCAACACCACCGATTATGTGCTCGAGCCAGGGCCTATCAGTATCTATTCGGGGGATACCTTTGTGGGGGAGGGCATCTCCGAGACGGTAAGCGCCGGGGCGAGTGTGACCATTCCCTTCTCGGCCGAGCCCAGTTTGACGGTGACCTCGCATAAGGAGGAGTCCCGGGACGAGATGAAGCTGCTGCGTCTAAGTGGGGGCGTGCTGGAGGTGGAGCGTTTTCATCAGGTCACCACCACTTGGCGGGTGCGTAGTACCACGAAGCGTAAGGAAGCGCGCAAAGTGCTGGTGCGCCATACGCGGAGGGGTGAGCGATATGCGCTGACCAAGAAGCCCAAGGCAACCGAGGAGCTGGTGGGTGCCTATTTGATTCCCGTAACGCTGGCGCCCAACACGACCCAGGCTGAGGAGGTGGTGCGTGAGCAAACGCCGGCACGCATGCAGCTGGAGATCTGGGATAGCCGGGCGACGGAGCTCTTGGAAACGCTATTGAAGACCGGCGACCTTAACCGCAAGCAGCGCGAGGCGCTCACGCCGGTGGTCGAGCTTCGGCGTAAGCTGGGGCGCTTGGATACAAAGATCGATGGTCTCAAACGTCAGCAGGTGGAGCTGAATGCAAGGGCCGACCAAACCCGCGCGAACCTCAAGTCCATCGAAAAAGACAAGCGTGCGGCTGCGTTACGCGCTCGCCTGCGACAAAAGCTAGAGAGCTTCTCCAACGAAGCCGATGCCCTTGGGCGCCAAATCGTCGAACTCAACAGCGAACGCCTCAGCACCCGCATCGAGCTTGAAGAGGCTCTAGAAAAAGTGGAGTTCGAACGCGCTGAGGGCAAGCCACGATCGAAGTAGACAAAGAGCAGCTCAGCGAGACCAGGCTTGGATTTCGATGAGGTTGCCTTCTGGATCGCGGGCATAGGTGAAGGTGAGGGTGCCGATGCCCTCGACAGGGGTGCTGACTATCTCGCCTTGGGCTTTGCCCCCTGCTGCGATGATGTGCCTGAGAGCATCGGGTACATCGTCGACACAAAATGCGATGTGGCCATAGCCGGCGCGATTAGCCACCGGATGGCTTTGCGCGATGACCTCGTCGTATTGATAAATCTCAAGCGTGGGTCCCTGAGCACCATGCCCTGGCAACCGCAGGTGTTGACCGCGTAAATGCGCATTGGGCACACCGCTACCGCGCTCCAGCCAGTCGCCTTGCTGGTCGCGCTTGGGCTCTAAAGGCTCGCAACCGAATACCTGCTGGTAGAATCCTGCGAGTTTTTCCCAGTCGTGGGCAATTAGATTGGTGTGCGCGTAACGTATTGCCATCGTTGTTTAAGACCGTGCCAACTTCAGTAAGCTGACTGCCTATCGCACTCGCCTTGCTCGGTCGAGCTCTGACTTTACCGTGACACTTTGGGGTTTCTCAGTGAGCAGACCAAGTTTTAGACGTATGTGAGCTCAGATTGACAGCGATGCCGCTTGTGCAAGGACCTGCGCAGTACGTATACTTAGGGTTGGATTAAGCTTAGGCTAACAAACAGACGATAGGAGATTAGTGGAATGACCAAGGATGTATCACGATGGGGTTGTGTGCTGGCGGTATGTTTGGCCGCGGGTTTTGTGTTTGGCGGCTGCAGCAGCAGTGGTGATGGGGATAGCGTTTTAGTCTTTACGGCAGGGCAAGGCGGGACTGTGAATGGCGCCGAGGGGCTTGAGGTTGAGGTGAGCGATGATGCGCTCGACGGCGACGATTCGGTCACGGTGCGTATCAGTGCGTTTAGTGCTGCGGGGGTTGAGTTTAATGACGCTGGATACGAAACGCCGACGCAGGCTATCTTTGTTAGCTCGGAGCCCGCGGGTGCAACCTTCGACGAAGGTAAGGTTGAGGTGAGCATTCCCTGTGATGCAGATGACAAAAGCCTAGTGCTGGGCATCATTGAGCTCGACGACGAAGACGATGAGAGCTGGAGCGTGAGCGGCACCGGCATTGCATGCGATGAGAGCAGCGATACCTACCGCGTGTCGATTCTGAAAACAGGCGTGTTTGCGTTGGCCAAGCCGTCGGCATTGGGTCCAATGGAGCTGCGAAGTGTGGTAGCAGGAGCAGAGAATACCTGCGCTATTGTGGGTAAAGAGCTGTACTGCTGGGGACGTAATGATAGTGGTCAGTTAGGTTTAGATAGCTTTGATGCTGAGGTCGAGCCGCAGAGAGTGAGTCTAGACGGCGAACCTCAATTCGTGGATATCGGCGGTGGCACAACCACTGCTTCTACCCGCGCAATTGTGAAGGGCAGTGACGGCACGAATAAACTCTATTGCTGGGGCAATAACCAGCGTGGCCAGTTAGGCTTAGGGGAAACCTCGGATAGTGAATCCACACCCCAGCTCGTTACATTGGATGGCGAACCTCTGGAGGCATCTTCATCGGGGCTTCATGCCTGTGCGGTTGTGAGAGGCAATGACGGTGCGAACAAGCTCTATTGCTGGGGTCGCAATGACAGTGGTCAACTGGGCTTAGGCCCCTCTGGTATGAACACGCTGCCCTCGCCTCAGCTAGTCGCGTTGGACGGCGAACCCCAAGCGGTAGTGAGTGGAGCTGAGCATACCTGCGCGATTGTGAAGGGCAGCGACAACACGAACAAACTCTACTGCTGGGGGGCTAATGGTAAGGGGCAGCTGGGCCTAGGTGACTTCGATAATGAATCCACGCCTCAGCTAGTTGCGTTGGACGGTGAGCTTCAAGCGTTGACTGCAGGGCGCGATCACACTTGCGCGATTACGGCGGGCAGTGACGGCACGAACAAACTGTATTGTTGGGGGGATAATCCATTTGACAACTTAGGATTAGGGCCTGATGCCCCAATAACTCAACCAACCCCTCGGTTGGTCACGTTGGACAGCGAACCCCTAGCAGTGGAGGCTGGAGAGTATCATACTTGCGCGATTGCGGAGGGCGGTGACGGTCCTAACAAACTCTACTGCTGGGGACATATTTCTGCTGGTCGACTGGGCATTCCTGGCTTTGCTAAATTGAGCATCCCTGCATTGGTGGCACTGGATGGCGAACCTCAGATGGTGGATTTGGGCAGGGCTCATAGCTGTTCGATTACAAAGGGCAGTGACGGCGCGAATAAACTCTATTGCTGGGGATTAAATCGCTCAGGCCAGCTTGGTTACGGCGATACCGATGATCGCAGCGACACGGATGAGACCACGCCCGATAAGCTCCCAGCGATTGAGTTCTAAGCGTTGCTGGTTTTCGCGAGCGTCACCTCGGTTACTTCATGGGTACTGGGGTGGCGCATCAACGCGATCTTTTGCTAGCAGGCGTCCAGGGCTATTGTGCTCAGGGTTGCTGACAGCAACGCATCATGGCGATGGAGGATTAGGATATAAGCTCAGGTTAATTCGAGAGCGATACAGCTAAATTTCGAGGATATCTTTTTCGCGCTTGGAGACAATGCTGTCGACGTCGCCGTTGCCGCTTTGGACAAGGCTTTCGAGCTTTTTCTTGGCGCGTTCGACTTCGTCTTCGCTGGCATCGCCATCTTTCATCAGCTGATCGAGCATGTCGATGGCTTCGTGTCTGGCTTTGCGGATGGCAATGCGGCAATCCTCGCCGTACTTCTTGGCGATTTTGACCAGGTCACGCCGGCGTTCCTCGGTGAGCATGGGCATGGGAATGCGGATGATATCGCCATCGCTCTGGGGGTTGAAGCCGAGATTGGACTCCATGATGGCTCGCTCGACAGCACGCACTTGTGCGCGGTCAAAGACCTTGATGCTCAGCATACGCGCCTCGGGAATGCCGATGCTGCCCAGCTGTTTGATGGGCGTGGGGGAGCCGTAATAGTCGACGCGAATGCCATCGAGGATATCGGGATTGGCGCGCCCGGTACGCAACTTGGCAAGCTCGCGCCGCAAGGCTGTATGCGCTTTTTCGATGCCTTCTTGGAGTTGATCAAGGGTTTCGTCGATCATGATGGCTCACTCACTTTCTGTCACTAAGGTGCCAATCTCGTCGCCCTGCACGACGCGTTTGATGTTCCCCTCATGATGCAACGCGAAGACACGGATGGGGAGCTGATTGTCGCGACATAGGCTCACAGCGGTGGCATCCATCACGCCCATGCGCTCGCTGAGGAAGCGGTCGTAGCTGACGCGGGGCAGCATCTTTGCATCTTTATGCTTGCTGGGATCTTTATTGTAGATGCCGTCCACCTTAGTGGCCTTGCACAAGATTTGTGCGTGCACCTCCATGGCGCGTAGGGCGGCGGCGGTATCGGTGGAGAAGTAGGGGTTCCCTGTTCCGGCGCCAAAGATCACAACGCGCTGCTTCTCCAGATGACGCATAGCGCGGCGGCGAATGTAAGGCTCGGCCAGCTCGCGGATTTGCAGAGCGGTGAGCACACGGGTGTGCACCTTCTCTTTTTCTAGCGCGTCTTGCAAGGCAAGGCTGTTCATTACTGTCGCCAACATCCCCATGTAATCGGCACTGGCGCGGTCCATGCCCGCCGCACTGCCCTTGAGGCCACGGAAAATATTGCCCCCGCCAATCACGATGCTGATTTGGCAGCCAAGGGAATGCAGGTCGGCCAGTTCTTGGCTGACGCGTTTGAGTGTTTCGGTGTCGATGCCAAAGCCGGCGTCGCCCTGGAGGGCTTCACCGGAGAGCTTCAGCATAATGCGGGGATAGCGTAGCGTCGCCACAGGGTCCTCGTCCTTAGGATTGATCACCAACGTCCCGGATCCGGAGACCCGAATCGAAGGCAAATCGATAGGGGCTCGGAGGGATTTGACACTAGGCCTTAGCTTCCTTTGAGGGTTTCTGCCACTTCTGCAGCGAGATCTTTCTTTTCGGTCACGATCCCTTCGCCGAGCTCGAAGCGTACAAAGCGGCGAATGGAAATCTTCTCGCCGAGCTTGGCGGTAAGTTCATCGATGCATTGTTGAATGTTTTGGTCGCCGTTAACGATAGAAGGTTGGTCAACGAGGCAGCTTTCGGAAATCCACTTGTTGATTTTGCCGTCGAGAATCTTGTCAATCGCTTGGGGCGGTGGCGTTTTGCCGCTCTTGCTGGCCTCTTCGTCCATCTGTTCCTTAAAAAAGGCGCGCTGTGCATCGATATCGGCCTGGGGGATATCGTCGCGACGTACATAAAGGGGTGTCATCGAGGCGATTTGCATGCCCAGGGCGTCGGCCAGCTGAACAAATTCCTCGTTGCGGGCAACAAAGTCGGTTTGGCAGTTGAGTTCTAGCAAGACCCCCAAGCGGTTACCGGGATGAATATAGGCGTGCACCACACCCTCGGCAGCAATGGCACCGGCTTTTTTGGCGACCTTGGCGAGGCCTTTTTTGCGGATGATCTCAACCGCTTTTTCTTCATCGCCGGCAGTTTCAACCAAGGCGTTTTTGCAGTCCATCATCCCTGCCCCGGTGCGATCCCGAAGCGACTTGACCATCGTGGCGTTGATTTGCGACATCGTGTTGTTCCTTGTGTGAAAAATAGTTTAGGCGTTCTCGGTGGCGGGCTTGGCTTCGCTTGTGTCCGTGGTTTCGATGGCTGGATTCACGACGGTGGTGCCATCGGGGGTGGCCACAGCATCGGGCTGAGCCTCTGCGGTGGGCTTTGCACTGGGTCGGCGACCGCGGGTGAACTCCACCTGCACGCCTTGGCTACTGCCTCCTTGGGCGTAGTTCTCTTGAATGTATTGGCGCTGCTTTTGACTGCCTTCGATGCAGGCGTCGGCAAGACGGGAGATCATCAACCGAATGGAGCGAATGGCGTCGTCGTTCCCGGGGATGATGTAATCCACATCGGAGGGATTGCAGTTGGTATCGGTGAGGGCGACGATAGGAATGCGCAGCTTGCGCCCTTCGCGCACGGCAAGGTGCTCGTGGTTGGGGTCGACGATGACAATGGCAGCGGGCAACTGCGTCATGAGCTTGATACCGCCCAGGTATTTTTCCAGCTTTTCCTTGTCGCGCATACGGCCTAAAGCTTCGCGCTTGGTGAGCCCTTCAAAGCTGCCCTCTTCGAGCTGTTGCTCCAGACTGTGCAGGCGGTCGATGCTGCTTTTAACGGTGCGAAAGTTGGTGAGCGTGCCGCCCAACCAACGGTCGACAACAAAAAACTGTCCGGCGCGCATCGCATGCTCGCGCACAATGTCTGAAGCCTGGGGCTTGGTGCCGACAAACAAGATGGAGCCACCGCGTCCGACGGCCTCGGCAATAAAATTGAAGGCGCGCTTGAAGAGTTGCGCGGTTTGGTCGAGGTCGATGATGTGGATGCCATTGCGTGCGCCGAAGATATAGGGGCGCATGCGTGGGTTCCATCGCTGCGTTTGATGGCCGAAGTGAACGCCGGCGCTGATGAGAGGGCGTAGGCCGATGGGCAAGTCGCCGCTGGCGACGTCGTCCCCGATGATCGTGGTTGAAGAATCGTGAGCTGTATCTGTGGTCATGTATTGAACTCCGGTTGAGCCTCCCTCTTCCTGCCGTTGCCAACTTTAGCCACGCATGTGGACAAAAGCACCGGGGCACCAACATCGTGGAAGAGGTGTGGGATGGTGATAAAAAGAGTGGCGCGCAGCATAACGCGCTGGCCTACGGACGCAATGCGGAAATGTCGCGTTAAATCGGCATTGCGCCTGTCCTTGAGCCTTGGTAGGGCGTGGGGCAGATGAAGGTTGTTATCATCCAGTTTCCTGGCTCCAATGCCGACTGGGACGCGCTTTATGCATACAAGCATGTCCTGGGCTGCGAGGCGAGGTACGTCTTCCATAAGGAGACACAACTGGGCGAGGCCGACCTTGTGGTGATTCCTGGTGGGTTTGCGTATGGCGACTATCTGCGTCCTGGTGCCATTGCGTGTTTTAGCCCTATTGTTCCTGAGATTCGCCGCTTCATCGATCAGGGCGGGCATGTGCTCGGTATTTGCAATGGCTTCCAGTGGCTCACCGAAATGCAATTGTTGCCCGGTGCACTCGCCCAAAACCAGCATCAGCGCTTCGTGTGTCGTGATGTAAAGGTGCGCGTCGAGTCCAGCGGTGCATTTACCCAGTCCCTTGTTTTAGGGCAGGTATTGCGCCTACCGATTGCGCATGCAGGGGGAAGGTACGTATGCGATGCGCCAACCTTGGCAATGCTTGAAGCCAATGGGCAAATCGCGCTGCGCTACGTTCCCCCCAACCCCAATGGCTCAGTGGCCGAGATTGCCGGTGTATATAGTCGCGACAAGCGCATTCTTGGCCTGATGCCTCATCCCGAGCGCGCCTGCGATCCGATGTTGGGTAACAAAGAAGGTCTCAAGTTGCTCGTGCCCGCTGCCATGAAGGAGTCCTTGGCGCGTGCCTCCTGAACCGCCGATGGTGGACCTCGCGCTGGCGCGCAGCATGGGCCTAAGCGACGAGGAGTGGTCCCGTGCTGTCGATATGCTGGGACGCCTGCCCGATTATGCGGAGCTAGGGGTTATCAGCGTCATGTGGTCGGAGCATTGCTCCTACAAGTCCTCGCGGCATCACCTTAAAAGGCTGCCCACCACAGGACCCCAGGTGGTGCAAGGGCCTGGCGAAAATGCTGGCGCGGTGGATTTAGGCGATGGCTTTTGCGCGGTCTTCAAAATGGAGTCGCACAACCATCCCTCCTTTATAGAGCCTTACCAAGGGGCAGCGACCGGGGTGGGGGGCATCCTAAGAGATGTTTTCACCATGGGTGCGCGTCCTGTCGCCTCCCTTAATGCTCTGCGTTTTGGTCGACCCGAGCATGAGCGCACCGCAAGGCTATTGCGAGGCGTGGTGGCAGGCATTGGCGGCTACGGCAACTGCATGGGTGTGCCCACGGTGGGTGGTAACCTGCAGTTCGACCCGAGCTACGACGGTAACATTTTAGTTAACGCCTTTACGGTGGGTGTGGCGCGCAGTGAGGGCTTGTTTTTTGGCCGTGCTACCGGCATTGGCAATCCTGTCCTTTATGTGGGAGCGCCCACGGGGCGTGATGGCATTCATGGCGCAACCATGGCCAGTGCTGCCTTTGACGAGGAGGCTGAGCAAAAGCTTCCCACCGTGCAAGTTGGGGACCCTTTTCGTGAGAAGCTTCTGCTTGAAGCCTGCTTGGAGATCTTTGCCGCTGATTGCCTTGAGGGCATTCAAGATATGGGTGCCGCTGGGCTAACCTCCTCCTCGGTCGAAATGGCATCACGGGGTGGCACGGGCTTGGAACTTGATCTGGATTGCATTCCCCGCCGGGCAAAAGGGCTTAGTCCTTACGAGATGTTGCTGAGTGAGTCTCAGGAGAGGATGCTCATGGTCGCTAAAGCGGGGCGTGAGCAAGAGGTGCTCGACATCTGTCGCAAATGGGACTTGCCCGCTGTGGTGGTGGGTCGGGTCACCGATAGTTCGCGTTTTGTGTGTCGCTATACCCCGCATTGGGATCCTCTCAGTGGCTCGGATAAGCAAGGCGCGTCGCAGGTTGCGGTGGATTTACCGGTGGCCATGCTCACCGATGCCGCGCCTTGTTATGATCGACCTCAGCAGTCCCTGCAGCAGCGCACTCAACCCGCGCCTAAGCTCCCCACAGCGTGTGACTGGAACCAAGAGCTCATCGCTCTACTGGGGAGTCCTAATATTGGTAGTCGTCGCTGGGTTTGGCAGCAGTTTGATAGCATTGTGGGCGATGGCACCATGATGGGACCCGGGCAGGCGGATGCTGCGGTGGTACGTCTCTTTTGTCATCAGCAGGAGCAGATGCTGAGCAAGTACATCGCCTTAGCAAGTGACGGCAATGGACGGCATGTGGCGATCGACCCTTATCGCGGTGCTGCTATGGTGGTTGCGGAATGCGCGCGCAATGTGGTGTGCAGCGGTGCGAAGCCTCTTGGCCTCACCGACTGTCTCAACTTTGGTAACCCCGAAAAGCCTGAGACCATGTGGACCTTTGCGCAGGCCATCGATGGTATGGCGGAAGCTTGTAAAGCGCTGGAGTTACCCGTAGTTTCCGGAAATGTGAGCCTCTATAATGAGACCGACGACCAGTCGATCTTGCCCACCCCGATGGTGGCTGTGGTGGGGCAGTTGGCGCAAGCTGAGCATTGCCTTGGTATGGGTTTTCAGCAGGTGGGGGATGTGATTCTCTGTCTGGGTTCGCCCTCTCGTCAGGCCTTAGCGGGATCGGAGTGGGCGATTCGCCATTGTGGCAGTGTGGAGGCGACTCGTTTTCTGGAGCAACCCAAACTTGAGCTGTCCCTTGAAAAAGCGCTGCAGGATGTACTGCTCAGACTTAATGCCGAATCCCTATTACGCAGCGCGCATGATATTAGCGAGGGTGGTTTGGCGGTGGCTTTAGCGGAGTGCTGTCTGGTTCAAGGGCTAGGCGCCGATATCGATGGCCTGGATGCAAGCGTGACCGCGACACAACTCGTTGCTGAGGATCCGTCGCGCATTGTGGTGAGTTGCAGCTCGCAAAACATGCCCACGATCAGAGCCCAATGCGAACAGGCTGGTGTGGCGTGTCACCTTCTTGGCCGGGTGAGCGAACAGCCTTCATTACGTATCCAGCCTTGGGTGGATGTTGCGCTGAGCAGCTTGCGTGAAGCCCACGCACAGGCGCTTGCTAGCATCGTAGGCGACGCGCCCTAGTTACAGATGAACGATGCTGGGCCTAAAGTGCCGCTGGACAATGTTGACCAGCATCGAGAAGAGGGCCAGCCCGAAGATCATCAGCAGCTGGTACAGCAGCGTCCACTGAAAGCGC
>CAYWAT010000060.1:0-15577 GCA_964456305.1 uncultured Polyangiales bacterium
TACACTCTTTCCCTACACGACGCGCTACCGACCCTCTCCCGACGGAGGTTTTAAGGCAATTGGTACGCTTGGCGACATATGGGCAGGCGCTCGGGACCGCCCCAACAGTCGCGAAAAAGTGTGCGACCTGCAGGATCACAAAAGGTACCGCATTGGTAGCTGTTTAGATGGGCCCACAGCTGTAGGGGCAAGACACGCGGATGAACGTCGAAGTCGAGACTATTGAAGCGATAGAGACTACCAGCGTTTGCATCGAGATGAATGCCTTCGATGACGGATTCGTCACCACAGGTGTTGCTTTTTAGCGGATAGAAACCGGCGGGACAGGCTGCGAGGTCGAGGGTCCAGTCATCTTCGGCGTTTGGATTAACATCTTTGGCAGCTTGAATCCCCACATCGTCTGGAACGGCGATGGGATCATGCACATGCACGTAAGTTTGATTATACGCATCTAATAGATAACGATCTCGACCCAATACCACCTCGACCCAAGCGTGTCCTATCGCAGAATTTCGAACACTGCCGCAGCGCAAACTCGAGGCAATGCCCATTTCACGCAGTACGGACTGCAGTGCAATCGCGTGATGGCGACATACATTACCCTTGTCGAAGGACAGGTTATGCTGAACGAGATCACACGCAAATCGCATTTGGCTCGCTTTATCCGGCCGCCGACTCGCCATTGTAGCGATTTCTTTCAAGTCTTTGTCGCTCATGAAATCGCGGAAACAGGAAAGCAATCCACAGGACATCGTATATATGGGCGCGCGTCGTCGCGTATATCCCCACATATCCTCTACATCTTCGGGTGTAGCCCCTGAATGTATAACGCCGCCTGGTCCTGCAGAGAGAAGCGGCCCCCATGTTTTAGGTGGTTTTGTTTCGCTCCCACTGCGCTTCTTGAAAGAACCATCTTCTTTTTTAAGTCGTGGTATAGCGGCCACCATTTCACCTCCCCTGGCGATGTATCCCACAACTTTATTATCTTTCTTATCAACCTGACTGGGCTCGCTAATCCAAACAGGATCCTGACCGATCTCGGTGTCGCGACGCATCAATCCAGAGAGAATGCCTTCGTTTGGCGCCAACCCTTCAAGAGCTTTGCTGATCTCGGGAACATTAAGCCGAAATACCGCGGGTAATCGAAGTTCGGTATCGCTTGGTTCGATATCAAGCTCGACACTGCCAGGCTGAAAGAGTTGCAATGATTCGGGAAGGTCACGCGGCGCATCGCGAAAGACAAGACGCATTTCTGCGGGTGTCTCAAGTGCATTCGCGGGAATCGTAATCTCCACGCCCTCGCTGCTTAAGGTGCCACCGCTAGCATCAACGGTTACAGACTCAGTCGCTCTGACAACGCCGCTTCCTCCAGGCGCTGTAGCGTCATTGCCTAGCTCATCGCAGGCGCCCGCAAAAACTAAAACCCATAGAAACCGAATACGCATGCATGCAGTTAGTATCACTGACTGCAAAAATACTAAAATTTATTTTAGTTGTTGGAACAGCTGCTTTAGACCGCTCTCAATTTGCTTTGAGCCTGAGTGCGCCCGGACCGCAGGAACGATAATGTATGTACTCTCAGCCTTTGCTGCGCTCCTCTGCCCTGCTTCGCAGGCATTCGCTTCGCTCATACGAGTCGCGACCTTGAGAGACGAGGACCGGACGCAAACCAGGATCAGAGTAAAGTGAGGGCGGTCAAGCCGTGGATAAAGTGCCCGACTTAAGATGAAGGTCTCGCTGGGGAAAGGGTATTTCGATGTTGGCGTCGGCAAGGGCACGATAAATAGCGCTATGAAGTTCACTGCCGATGGTGAGGCCGCGGTCGTAGTTGCTCACCCACACGCGGACCTGGAAATCGAGGGAGCTATCGCCAAAACCCACAAAGAGCACGATGGGTTCCGGGTGCGCGAGGACTTCGCGATGAGATTCGGCGAGATCGTAGAGTAGTTTTTTGACCTGTTCGGCATCGCTGCCGTAAGCGACGCCTACGGACACGGTTACGCGGCGTCGGCGGTCGGAAAGAGTCCAGTTGGTAATGCGATTTTCGACCAGATGGGTGTTGGGCACGATGATTTCCGCGCCATCCAAGGTACGCATGCGACTTGAGCGAAAGCCTACGTTGGTGATTTCTCCCACAAGTCCTTCGAGTTCGACGGTATCGCCCACTTGGATTTGGCGTTCGAAAACGAGCAAAATACCAGAGGCAAAATTGCCGATGACGTTCTGCAAGCCAAAACCCACGCCAACGCCAATGGCACCGGCGAACAAAGCCATCTTATCCATGTTGATGCCGGCAATGGATGCGCCCAAAAAGAGGCCAACACCCGCAAGACCGTAAGCGGTGAGCGTCGAGACAGCCCCGGCGGCACCGCGCGGCATTTTCGTGCGCGGAAAGACTTCTTCTTCAAGCACCAAACGCGTTGCCCGTCCGGCAAACCAAAAACTCAGCACGCAAAGCAAAAAGAAAAAGATGGATTCCCAGCTAAATTCAATCGCGCCCAGCTGACGTTTTTGCGCGAGGGTCTCTTGAACCCAGGAAATAAGGCTTTCGCGGAGATTAAACTGACCCAGGGCAAAGAAAAACCAAGCAATGAAGAAGAGCATCCGGATGATTTGCTTGCTGCGTTTTTCGATTTTACCGAGCCGTGTTCCTCCGGCGCTGTAGCCCCGCTTTTTGCCTGCCGTCAGTAAAACCAACCACGCGCCGATCAACGCTTCGGAGGAGGCAAGCAGTACAAAGCCCGCATAGAGTGAAGCCAGGGTATTCTCCGTAAGAAAAATACCCATATTGCCGTAACCCAAAAGGTGTGCGGCAAGTGCAATGCAAAGCAAGAGCGTCGTTGCCAGCGCGAGAAGCAAGCGAACGAGCAACGCGGGGCTACGCGGTGACTTGCGCCGGTCGAGATTCACGATGACCACCAAGGTGGCGACGGCTGACAAGGCACTAAGCAGCCAAAGAAAACGAGCTGCCCTATTCTCGGGCAACAGACCCGCGACGCTGGCAATGCCATAGGATAAAGACAGCGAACAAATCGCTAAAGCGACGGGTTTTGAGCTCCCTCTGAGGGTAATGAAGAGCAGCGGCCCTGCACTTAGCACCAGCAAAGCATCCAAGAGCAGCAAAGGCAGTTGCGGATACAAAACCGGCGTAAAAGCCAAGGCAATGATCGTTGCCGACGAAACTGGGCTTTGAATGGCGGCTAAAGCCAAACCAGAAAGATGGGTTGTGGGTGGCGCTGACGAAGACTGCGCCTCGCTAAGGCTTTTTAGGCGACGCTGCAGCGCGATGAATAGCGCTAGCAATGCCAAAAAGGCGATGGCCTGGGCTTCGAGCGTGTTTTGGTAGCGTTTAAAAAAGTCGGGGATGGGCGCAGAATGCGTTGACCATAAAGAGCGCGTCGAGGCGCTGATGCTTTTGTCTGGATCATCGGTATCAGCGGCTGTCTTGTCCGGAGTTTTTGATTCTGTCCGTTGTTTGGGCCTTTGACCCATCTCCCAAAAGGCTGGCCAGTTCTTTGTCCAGATGCGGGCACGGGCATAGGCAATGGCTTGATTGGTTTGGTCCAATACTCGCCCAATTCTGCGCTCGGTACTCGATAAGCCGTCTTGCAAGGCAAGAATGGCGTTCTGTGTTTGCATCAGGGCCGAATGAGCACGCGCATGATGGGCAAGCACCGCCTGAATGCGCTTGAGGACGATGGCATCGGCCTTTTGCTTAATCGCCTGCTTTTGTGTTTTTTGCCATTGCTCTTGAATGTCGCGCAGCTGTTTGTGATCAGCCTCAACCGTGGCTGCTGCCTTGTTGGCTTTTTCGTGCAAGGTCTGGATATAACTCTCACGCTCTTTCCACTGGCGTTCGATTTCCTCGACTTCACGCAAACGGGCGTGACGCAAGGCATCGCGATCGAGGGTTTTGGCAATGGATTCGACCTTGCGTGCAAAGGGCGCGGCCTGCTCGCTGATACGTCTGACCTCGCGAGAAGCTTTCAGGTGTTGGTCGATGCTTCTTAGCTCGCGCTCGACGGCAATTCCCTCAGACGCTACTTCTGTGGGTGCAATCGCATCCAAGCTTTCGATGCGCGTTGGCTTCGGCGCATCACTGCTTGGTGTAGTTGCGTCTTGCAAAGGCGTTGTCTCGGCCTGCGCGGGTAAAACGCCAGTGGATAAAGTCAAAAGCAACGCAAAGAAGCTAAGTAGAAAAGTCGTTAATAAGAGATCACGATGATTAAGCAGGTGCAGGCGCATGTCGTCTTTCCCTATTAGACAGAGCACCTTCGATTTATTTTGAGCTTGAGTGCGCCCGGGCCGCAGGACCGAAAATGTATATGATGGATACCTTGAGGGATGAGGACCGGACGTAAACCAAGATCAGATTAAAAAGAGGGTGCTCTGATGAGGTCGCGCCAAGTATGCAGGGCAATCACCCTTCAGTCCACGCGCCATAACCATCAACAATTGCTGTGCCAGCGAGCGCGTGTAAGGGAATGGTCGTATGCACGTCGCGCAAGTCCACCAACAGGTGAAGCACTACTACGAAACGATTCTGAAAAGCAGCGAGGATCTCAAAACCAACGCCTGCTGTGCCGGAGGAGCGCCGCCGCAGCATTTGCGCCCCTTGCTTGAACGCATTCATCCGCAGGTTTTGGCTCGCAGTTATGGATGTGGATATCCGATCCCAGACGCCCTCAAAGAGTGCAGCGTATTGGACCTAGGCTGCGGCACAGGTCGCGATGCTTACCTGATAAGCCAGTTGGCAGGCCCCAAAGGTGCTGTCTATGGCGTTGATATGAGCTCAGAGCAGCTGAGTTGTGCGCGAGATGCAATGGATTGGCACTATCAGCAGAACCAAGATCATTCAGCGCCTGTTCAATTCTTTGAAGGTTATCTCGAAACACTGGAACAACTGCCCATCGATGCACAAAGTCTCGATGTCATTGTCTCCAATTGCGTGATCAACCTCAGCCCGATGAAAGAACGCGTCTTAGAAGGCGCGTATGCCTTGCTTAAACCAGGTGGTGAACTCTACTTTTGCGATGTGCTCGCAGACAGACGTCTTCCAGACGCGTTGCGACAAGACCCTGTGCTTTACGGCGAGTGTCTAGGCGGCGCTGCGTACCTGCATGACTTCGTGGATACCGCGAAACGCGTTGGCTTTGCCGATCCACGGGTTGTTAAATCAGGCGTGATGGCTATCAACGATGCAACCATCGCCAAACAGTTGGGCGAGGCGCGCTTTTTTTCGATCACCTACCGCTTCTTTAAGATTCCCAGTCTTGAAACACATCGCGAAGATTACGGACAGACAGCCACCCTGAAAAAGCATACGCCTCTGGGTGAATGCTTTAAACTCGACGAAAGCAATCTCTTTCAGGCGGAACACGCAACGCGTGTATGCGGCAATACCGCGCTTATGCTGGAGCAAACGCGCTACGCACCCTACTTCCATGTTGAAGGCAATCGCGACACACACCTGGGAGCCTTTGTTGAGCGCCCAAGCACGGACAACTCAGCTGCAACTGCATCAACCAGCTGTTGTTAGGCGCCAATACACACCAACAAAACATCGTTATCATCGAGGATACCTATGACGGCTACGAAATCTGACTCAAAAAATCAATCAGAGCTTAGGGGCTTGCTGCGTGTGGTGCTTATCACGCTCGTGGTTATTGGCGTTGTGATTGGCATCATCAAACTCTCTCGCTCTCTGTCAGGAGGCGACGCCGGAGACGAATGCAGTGCTCACAACGATTGCAAGAACGCGCACTATTGCATTGAGGAACTCTGTTCACCTGCATGCAAGGATGACGCTGATTGCCCTAGCAACTGGAGGTGTCGCAAGCTGAGCATTACCCGACAGCACCGACTGGGCATCAAATACAAAGCTGGACATGCCCAAATTTGTCGCCCTGCAAGCGCTATCGAGAATTCGATTCGCAACTCGGTGGATAAGGCTATGCAGCGATAGCTTCAGCGTTGCTTTTTACAGTGGCACGATGATCACGCGCTAAGAGCACGTACACCGAAGGAATCACAAAAAGCGTAAAGAAGGTGCCAATAGCCATCCCGCCCACCAGCACAATACCGATGGAGTTACGAGCAACAGCGCCAGGCCCCGTCACCAGAGTAAGCGGGAAATGCCCCACCACCGTAGCGATGGTGGTCATCAAAATAGGACGCAAACGCGTTGCCGCCGCAGCTTTGACAGCTTCTAACTTCGTCGCCCCCTGCTCTTGCTGAGCATTGGCAAACTCGACGATGAGAATGCCATTTTTGGCAATGAGCCCTACCAACGTTACCAACCCTACTTGCGAATAAATATTCAACGTCGTGGTCCAGCCTTCGGTAAGGGCAAAACGCATTCCTGGCGGACCAGCAAACTTCAAAAAGGTGAAGATCAAGGCGCCGAACATCGCCAGAGGCACCGACCCCGCCAATACAACCAAAGGGTCGCGAAAAGAGTTAAACTGTGCTGCTAAGGTTAAGAAAATAAGCACGATAGCCAGACCCATGGCGGGCAAGAACTTGCCTGCCTCTTGGCGCAGCTGTCGCGACTCTCCCGAGTAGTTGATGCGATATCCAGGAGGCAATACCTCCGCAGCAGCTTTTTCGAGCACCTTAAGGCCCCCGTCTACAGAGCGCGGCGCCACACCTGATAATTTGATGGCGTTAAGTTGCTGAAAACGATTGAGCGAACGCGGTTCTATCGCCTCACGCACAGTCGCTACCGAGGCAAGGGGAATAAGTTCACCTTGCGGGCCACTGATATGGATATCTTTGAGCTGTGCAGCCGTGAGACGGCTTTGCCGTTCGATCTGGGCAATCACCTTATAGCTACGCCCGTCGATATTAAAGCGATTGATGTAGTTACCGCTAAGCATCGCCGACAGATCTTCACCCACTTGCCGCATCGTCAGTCCCATGGAGGCAACCTTCTCGCGATCGATAACGATTTCTTGTTTCACCTGATCCATCCGCACATCGCTGATGGGTGGAAAAGCAAACTCGCCGCTGGCAGTTGCAGCATCGCTGAGCTTTTGAGCATAACGCAGCAACTCTTCATGCTCAGCGGTGGAGGAAATCACAAACTCAACAGGAAAGAAACCGGCGCTGGGTAAAGCTGAAGGCAGAAAGATAGGCACACGCAAGCCTGTGACGGTCATGGCTTTGCCCGCCAGTTCTTCTTGAATGGGGAAGATACTTCTTTCGCGCGCTTCCCAGGGCTTCATAAGTGCACCACCAAAACCGCTGGTGGGAAAGGTGAGCTGAAAGCTCTGCGCAAACTCGGGTACGGAGGAAAAGATATCGTGAACCTGCTTCGTGTAGGGACGCAGGGTTTCAAGCGTGGCATTAGGGGGGACATCAAGCGCGCTAAACACCACGCCCTGATCTTCGTTAGGTGCCAGCTCTGCAGGAGAAAACATATACAGAGGAACGATCAATAAACTGATGCCGATCCAAAAGATGTAAACAATGGGTCTCACACCCAAGGTCCAGTTGAGAATACGCATATATCCAGCGCGCAGCTTTTCAAAACCACGGTTGACACCGCGGGTTAAGAAACTGGGATTATGATCAGGACGCAATAAACGCGATGACATCATGGGCGATAACGTAAGAGCGACCACACCGGAAATGAGAACCGCGCCGGCTAAAGTAAACGCAAACTCGCGAAAAAGAGCACCAGTCAATCCTCCCTGGAAACCAATGGGCGCGTAGACTGCAGCCAAAGTAATGGTCATGGCAATGATGGGACCCACCAGCTCGCGCGCGCTTATCAACGCGGCTTGCATAGGCGACTTGCCTTCGCGGATATAACGTTCGACGTTTTCGACCACCACGATGGCGTCATCAACCACAAGACCCACGGAGAGTACAATCGCCAGCAACGTTAAGAGGTTGATGGTGAAACCAAAGACCTGCATGAGGAAAACAGCACCGATAAGCGACACCGGAATAACCACCAACGGAACCAGCACGGTGCGCAGCGAGCCAAGAAAGAGAAAAATGATGGCAACCACGATCAGCACCGTTTCGATGAGGGTGGTGGTGACCTCATTCATGGCGTTGTCGATGTAGGCTGTGGAATCGAAGGCGACCGTGGCGCGCATCCCGCGTGGCAGCGCCTTTTTGATGGTGCGCATTTCATCGCGAACACTGGCGATCACATCCAGGGTATTGGCGTTGGGTAGCACCCACACCCCCATGAACACCTCATTTTTGCCCGATAGGCGTACGTCTTGCTCGTAGGTGTCGGCGCCGAGCACAACTTGGGCGATATCCTCAAGTCGGGTCAACACACCGTTGCGCTCACGAATCACAAGACGACGAAAGGAACGCACATCGCTGATATCGGTGGAAGCCGTGAGGTTGATCTGAATCAGATGACCCTTGGTTTGGCCAACCGCCGAAAGGTAGTTGTTGGCTGCCAAGGCTTGTCGCACTTCGGAGGGGCTGATGCCCAAGGCGGCCATGCGTTTGGGCTTGAGCCATACCCTTAATGCAAAGGTACGTCCGCCGAGAATAGATGCCCGCTGCACTCCTGCGATTGCAGAGAGCTGCGGCTGCACCACGCGGATGAGATAATCGGTAACCTGATTATCCTCTAAAATGTTAGAGCCAAAGCTTAGGTACATCGACGCCACTTGGGCATCGGAGGGCTCCATCACGATAGCCGGCACCTCTGCTTCGGGAGGCAGATCGGCACGCACTTGGTCGACCCGGGTACTGATATCGGCCAGGGCATCGGCGGCTGGGAAATTGAGCTTAAGGCGAGCGTTAATGGTGGAAAGGCCCTGGACACTTTGCGACTCGATAAAGTCAATGCCGTCAGCAGCTGCGATCGCGCGCCCCAAAGGCGTCGTGATAAACCCGCGCACGAGCTCAGCGCTGGCACCCACATAGGGCGTAGTCACCGTCACTGTCGCGCTCTCCAGCTTGGGATATTGACGCACACTCAGCGAGCGTAACGCCTGCATGCCGGCGATCACGATCACCAAGCTGGTCACCATCGCCAACACCGGCCGATGAATAAAGAGGTCCGTGAACTTCATTGCAGAAAACTCCCCAGACCCATCAACGATTATCGAGTTTGGGATTGAGTTTCGGATCGGTCTTTATGTCGTTGTTAATGACAATGGGCACGCCATTATGCAGCTTGAATGCCCCAGCGCTCACTACTTCTGCGTCCGCGTTGAGACCCTTTTGCACGGCAATAAAGTCCCCGCGCATGTCTCCCAGTTTGACGAACTGCTGACGCGCCACCAGCTTAGAGCTCTTTTTATCTTTTTCGACCACATACACCGAGTCGCCATAAGGTGCGCGCACCACGGCTGTGACTGGCACGAGCAGCACCGCTGATTGCGAAGGCAACAAGACTTCGACATTCACGAACATGCCTGAACGCAGTAGTTGCTTGGCATCGCTCAAGCTCGCACGCACATGAAAAGTGCGGCTTTGCGCATCGATTTTAGGATCGATGGCGGTCACTTCGCCTTCAACAAACCTTGTCGCGTCAGTTTCGGCCGTGCTTGCCTCGTTTTGCTCAGGCGTTACCTGCACCTTTACCCCCAGCGCAACCTGGTTTAGGTGTTGCTGCGGCAAGCTAAAATCAACGAAGAGAGTATCGCTTATGGACTCCAAGGTCGCGATTGGCGTACCGGGCGATAGATACTGACCTAGATTGATCTGGCGTATGCCCAGCTTGCCTGCAAAAGGAGCACGTATCACTTTGCGGTTGATCTGTGCTGACAGCGAGCGTTCCTCGGCGCTAAGTTCTTTGACGCTAGATACATCGGCATCGGAGCGTTCTTTGGAAATCGCTCCTGATTTCACCAAGGCTTCAGAGCGTTTGGCCGAGGTCTCTGCCAACTCGCGCCGCGCTGCTGTTGAGGCCAGCTGCGCACGCTCCACGCCTGCATCGAGGATCACTAGAGTCTGACCTTTCTTAACTACATCGCCAGACTCGAAGCGCAGGGTTTTGACCAGGCCGGCGACTTCATTGGTGAGCACAACGCCCTTCTCGGAAACCACATTGCCCACCGCACGTAAACGCGCACCCCACTTGTCCTCTTTGACACGCGCTGAACCCACTGCTTCAGGCGGGGGGCCAGACTTTTTCATTTCTTCGCCAAAGCTGATCAGTTGTCCGATTTGCGCTCCTTTGACAGCAGCTAGCAGACCTACAAGAGCTAAAAAAACGAGGATCGCTACCGCATAACGCACAAGCACACGCCCCTTGGATGGCTTGACCTCTTCATGTGTATCCGTGTCGGCATCATTCACAGTCACGACCTTGTCCCTTCCCCTTGGTACATAAAGGCTGCCCACTCACGAGGCGCAATAAGCGCCGTGCGTAAACCACATCCACATCCGCCTGAATCCGCAGCACATCCGCATTGAAGGTGTCTTGTTGCGCTTGCACAACATCGAGCTGGGTGGCGATACCGTTGGCGTATTGAACAGACGCGAGTTCCGATACCTTCTTGGTTGCTGCCGCTTGGGCACGCGCCGCCTGACTCTTACGAATCCCAGCCTGCACACGTTGCCAGGCATCGTGAACCGCACGGTGCGCATCCAGCGCTGCTTGTTGTGCATCGGCAAGGGCAATGTCAGCCGCAGCCTGTTCAGCACGAGCCGATGCAATCAGCGTGGCATCGAGACGCCAGGTAAGGTTGGCTGACAAGGTGTACGAGGCCACCTGGCCCTGAAACCCAGTTGCGTTGGTAATACGCTCTTGCGCGGAGGCAGATAACACGGGCGCCCAGGCAGCATCAGCAGCACTGCGCTGTGTTTTGGCAACATCGATCATGGCATCGGCAACTTTGAGCTCTGGGATTTTGCCCTTGGCTCGCTTCATCCAGTGAGCGAGCGGTTTTTCCTCGTGCAGATCGTCTTCAGGAAAGACCTCGACGGGCGCCGGTCTTAAGCCGCTCAGGTCAGCTAACTCGCGACGCTTGAGAGCCACAGCAAGGGTCGCGTCGACTTCGTTTTGGCGGGCCCGTTCAACGTTGGCGGTTGCGCGCTCGAGATCTAGGTCCGACGCAGCGCCCGCCTCGTGACGGGTTTTAACAATGTCCTGATTACGCAGGGTTGACTTCACATCAGAAGCAGCGGCTTGAGCTAAGGCAGCTGCGCCCAACAGTTCGTAATACACCCGGGTCACTTGTTGCTCGATTTGCACCCGCGTGAGTGCATTGCGTTCATCGGCCGCCTTCACTGCCTTACGACTGGCGCTGTAACGCAAAATGGCGGGGATATCGACCAAGGGCACGTTCAGCGTGGCATAGCCATCGAGCTGATTCTTGGGAACGATCACCGCTTCCTCGGTGCCGCCATCCGCGGTGGGCACATCTACCTTGGCGTCGAATTGGTTGTGGGTGAACACTCCCTGCAAAGTCAGCGAAGGCAACAATGCGCCTAACGCAACTTGAGCATTCGCCCTGCCTTGACGCTGCTCAGCCAATGCTTTTTGACTAGCGGGATTGCGCCGACGTGCACTGTTTAAGAAACGCTCGAGAGGCTGCAGCGCTAAAGCAGTCCCTGTCCAGAGCAAGGTTATGACGGCGATCACAGGGACCGAATAAACCCACCAAGCAGAACGCCCAAAACCTGCGTCGCTCGCTTGCCTGTCTTGCTTATGCACCCGCCCAGCCATCCTGCGAGATCCTCCTAGCAAGCAGACCCATCACTGCAAGCGGTGATTACGGACCTTAAGCATGCGCCATATCGAATAGTGGAGCTCCATGCTATTTTCTCATCATGGAAAACTCTCTCGCTTACCAACTTTCATTGGATTTCTCTCCACCTACTATGGATTTGCGCCAAGCATGTATCCTGGATAGTCATGGCGATGAGAGCTGGTGTGCACACCCGATAGACCATCGCCTACCTAACGATGTATCTCACAAGGACTTAAACGCCTACCCCGATGTGTTCGCTTTTATGGGCTTTAGCGACCTGCTTTTCTACCTTTACCCTGTCGCCCTTCACGCCGGGAAGGATAGCGAGACCGCTTACGTCGACTTCTTTCTCTGCTCTCTCGACGGTAAGTATGAAGATCAGCTCCCTTCATCCTTAGACCTTAAGCAACGCCAAGGAATCATCGAAGCACTAAAATGGTTGCAATCCAAAGGAGAACTTGACCAGGTGACCTTGGATCAATGCACTCACCTTAAAGCATTGCTGCAACCTGAATCGCTATCTCATTGCGTGAGCTAGTGCGCTTACTCAGACGCCTTTGAGCACGGTTGCCAGGGCTAGAATCAAGAAGCCAACGGCCACGAAAAAGAAGGCGTTGGCGCTGATAAAAGGAATAGCTAAAAAGTAGCCAAGGATACCCAAGCCACCAAGGATGGTTGCGGCAATCCAGATGCCTTCTTTAGGAGCGTTGAGTTTGAGGAGGTTGCGTCGTCGAGCCATAGTGGCGCGCAGCTTAAGGGCGATACGGGCCGAGTGCAAGCGATTCTAGCCATGCGCATGCAATGCCTAGGAGTTGTTTTCATCGCCTTTTCGCATTGCTTAGGCGTATACGGGCGAGTATACAGCCGGCACCGTTTGACCCTGTGACCGAGCTGTTGGGTGACACACGCGCTGACGTATAAAATTCGATTCATTCTGGGTAGCAGTATGCTGATGCTACTGTTTCAAAGTTTGAATGCGAATCCTGCTTATGCCGATGAAGGGTCTAGCCCGGCAGAGCATCAGGCTAAGTATCCGCATGCATCCGACGAATCCACCGATTCCGACCACGACGAAGATAACGTGGATGCAAATCCTGCCGATGCATTGGCATTTGAGCTTGGTGGTATCCGTTGGGCGCCATTTGCAAAAGGCGGTTTTTCCAGCCTAGGCATCATCAACCCCTACACGCGCGAGGATCATATCCATGCCTTTTTGATGCGCGTTTTGTTGGGCTTGGATGCCAGTTATGGTCCCCTGCGCCTGCATAGTTCCTTTGAATATGCCCAAGATTTTGGTCAAGCACCCCTCGGACTTCATAGTGGCATCGAACACCGCGTTTACGAACTCTTTTTAGAGCTAAGCGCTGACTTCGCTTGGCTACGTTTAGGCCGACAAGAGTTGGTCTATGGCAGCAAGCGCCTAATTAGAGCGCTTCCACCCTTTCTTGCTGGCCGTTCTTTCGATGCCTTGCGTTTGCATTTTATGCACGGCGATACGCTGGAGCTGGATGTGATGGCGGCGTTTATCGACTTGCAGGATACCGTGGGCACCAAGCCCAATCGCAGCGATGCCCTCATGGCTCTTTATGGCACCTGGCGCTGGCGCCCCGAGCTGGTCATTGAACCTTACCTGCTTTTTCGTCACGACACCGCACGTCACGACGTCCAACGTCCAGAAAACACCGTTGAGGCACGCGATATCGCCAATCTGGGATTGCGTTTACACGGATCGGCTTACGGCTTTGATTACGAAAGCGAAGTCATGCTGCAGCTGGGTCGTGAAGACGGAGAGTCCCATCTGGCCTACGCCTTTGTAGCAGATCTTTGGTATCACCTAGACGCACACAGCAAGGTGCTTTGGGAACCACGTCTGGGCCTAGGCTTCGCTTATGCCTCTGGTAATAACGTTTTCGGTGGCACCGATAACTTTGATACCTTCTATCCCTTCAACCCGCTTGTTCACGGTTTTTTGGCAATCACAGGTTTGAGCAATCTCATCGAAAGTCATGCCCGTGCCCAGCTGACTCCCTGGAGTAAAGACTTTACCTTCAATCTTAGCTTGCATCTCTTTGCCCTTGCCGAACCCAAGGCCCCCTGGCGCAACGGTTTTGGTGCCTTGATCGCCCATGACCCTTTCAACGAAGAGCAACTGCTAGGGCCAGAAATCGATGCCTCCCTAATTTGGAAGCCCACATCCTATCTAACGGGCATCTTAGTGTATGGCGTATTTATTCCAGCAACAGCTGCTAAGGCGCTGGGCAAAAGACGCGCAACACATCTTATTCAAAGCATTTTGGCTATCAATCTTGAGCCAAGCCTAACTGCAGCCCATCAATGACTCAATGTGGGCAGATATCGACGCGTCCATGCAAGGTGCAGCAGCACGCCTCGCACGCCCATAAAGCTCACGAACGCAATCCAAAGAAGCTCTCCTGAACGCATCAGCCATGCCGCCGTCGCACCTCCCGCAAAGCAAAGTGCGGCTACCGCAGTCACGTTACGAAGCAGCTTGCCCTGCCCTAGCCCAAAGAAAACGCCGTCGTATATCCACGCAAAGGCACCTAAGAAAAGTGCAGCACACAGACCATAACGCAACTCCATCGCCAGATTGACAACGGACTCATGCACTGTGAGCAGGCGAATGATGACCTCGCCAAAGAGCCACAAAAGCAAGCAAACCAAAGCGGCAAAGAAAGTCGCGCTTTTTAGCGCGGTGCTTAAGGTGCGGGTCAAGCGCAAGGAATCGCCTGCCCCCTGGCTCTGTCCCACCAAGGTCTCCGTTGCGTAGGCAAAGCCATCGATCACAAAGGCGACCAGACCAAAGCAACGCAAAAGCAGCGTATTGGCAGCCAACATCTGCGTGCCGAGAAAAGCACTCACATTGGTAAACACCGCGAAAGAAGAGGTGAGAAAAAGGGTGCGAATGAAAATATCGCGGCTGAGGGATAGCAAGGGAAGCATCCTCTGGAAGGCAACAATCGCAAGCAAAGGCACTGCCTTGAGGTGCCTGGTTAGGAAAAGTAGCAAGAGGAAACTGGCGACATACTGGCTTATCAGAGTAGCCCACGCGGCTCCCTCAGCGCCCCAGGACCATTGCCGAATGAAGAGGTCATCAAGACCTACGTTGCATAGATTTGCGACCAGCTCGGCGATGAGAATAACGCCACTGCGGCCAATGCCCAAAAACCAACCCATCATCGCGTAACGCGCAAAGGCGGCCGGCACAGCCCAGATGCGAATGTCGAAATAGCGCATGCCCACCTGCTCGACCTCGGGCGTTCCGGAGAGCAGGCCAAAGCCCACAGCGCGCAGAGGCACCTGCAGCACCAACACCAGCGCAGCAGAACAGAGTGCAATCCCCAGAGCGCGATAAAGCAGTGCGTAAAGCTCAACACGCCCTGCGTCTGAGGGCTCGTAAGATAAGCCCGAACCGTAGACCTGTGCGGTCAGTCCCGTCGTTGCCATCCGCAGAAAAGAAAAAGAAAAGTAGAGCACATCAAAGAGCACCGTCGCTAGAGCAACGCCTGCAAGGGGGGTGACAGTGTTCGCGTGCCCAAGAAAAGCGACATCGATAAGCGAAGCAAGGGGAGCGGTAAGATTGCTGGCGATGTTTAACAAAGCCAAGCGGCGAAAACTCGGAGAGCCCATATAGGCTTAGCCCTGGGTGAGCTTGAGCAACACGGCAAGGGCGCGGACTATGCTAGTGCCGCTTTTCGATACAGCAGATACGCCCCAAGCCAGCTCATCGGCAGGTAGGTGATACTGGTTATCACGGCCAGCCAAAGGGGGTGCGGAACACTGAAAAGATTAACTGTCCCCGCGGTGGTAAGGATCACGCCCAGACTAAGCGCAAGAACCTGCCAGTGCGGGGACAGTTAATCTTTTCAGTGTTCCGCACC
>CAYWAT010000061.1:0-15278 GCA_964456305.1 uncultured Polyangiales bacterium
TCCGCCCCCATGACCCGTTTCCACTGCCACGATCTTTCTCAAGTCAGGACCTAATCGCTGCATGTAAACGTCCCCGAAGCGATGAGTTTCTCGTCTATTATATCCTGCATGAAGGTCATATCGATCTGTTCGCAAAAGGAAAAGTACGTAGACTTACCGCTTCCGTAGTTACTACTAACTCTATAAAATAAAGACCTATCACTCACGTTGAGTTCGAGACATCCACTGTAAGCGGCAACACTACGAGCTCCACTACCGGAGAAATAGTGGACAATGTTCTTCTCGTCATCGATACCTGTGTCAGCGGTGTAGCTACGACGAAGCCTGCTCAGCCGATACGGACCACGGCCTTTATGCTCAATGACCGCTTCATCCCTAGACGTATTGATCTTTACGGTCACATCACCGCACCTTGACAATGTTTGCACACTGTCCTGCTTATTGTCTAAGTGAGCGTCCGTCGAAAGGAATTCTTCTGAGCCACAGCCACCTATGGTCATGCCAAAAATAAATAAGCCAATTGCATGCAAGAGTAAGGTTTTATTTTTCATAAGCTATTCTTTCTAAGTAAGCGTAAGTAAAGAACTGTAAGCTCACCTAAATAGCATTGAAGAAAATCAATTCAAGCGAAACATTACGTTCAAGCTGTATCCTCAAGCACGCGAGGACAGAGGAAGTCAAGACGCTAAATAGCTCGATTCATCTTCTCACGCGCTTGCGCCGCGTACTCGCTTTTGGGATGACGCTGTACCAAAAACGTAAGCACTGCCTTGGACTTCTTGGGCTGTTTGGTCTCATCGTAGAGCTCAGCCAGTTTCCACAAGACTTCGGCTTCGATCAAACTGTCTGGGTAACGTTTAAGCAAGGTATTGAGACGTCGAATCGCAGCGCCTTCTTTATCTCGCCGCAGGTAGAACTCAGCCGCATAGAGCTCGTGACGGGCAAGCAGAGTAAGCACTTCACGCAGTTTACGACGCGCTAAAGGAAGGTATTTATGATCGGGATAATCCTCGATGTAGCGATCGAAATATTTACGCGCACTGCGAGCAGGCCCTTGGTCGAGTTCATATTGAGGCGGCGATAAAAACCACTCACTGGGAATCTGGCGATAATAGGCATCGGCCACGCGAAAATGCGCATAGGGAATCTCGCGATGACTGGGTCGATTGCGAATAAAACGCTGATAGGCGTCCACCGCTTCGAGGTTTTTCTTTTCTTTGATCAGACAGTCACCAATACGCAGCTCAGCAAGAGCGGCGTAACGACTGTAAGGGTACTTACGCCGCACCTGACGGAAGGCCTCTTCTCCCTCGGTGCACTCATTGTCACGCAGGAGCTTGAGACCGGTAACGTAGGCTTCTTTAGCGTTTTGACCGTAGCTTTTTTGGGGGGTGTCATTGATCTCCGTGGTCGAAACACACCCCTGTATCAACAGGCATAGGGCTGCCAGCCTGAGCGGACAGCATGGCAATGCCTTAGGGCGCTGCATTAACCGACCAATCGTAACGACTGTGGCGAATCCTCACCTTGGTATTGCTTAGCAGTGTCGCCTTTTCGCTATCGCCGCCCTTCTCCAAGTAGCGCGCCAAAAAGCCGCGCACTCCACCCGAGAACTTAAAGTCGGACTTAAACCATTCAAAAATCTGGCTAACTTTAACGAAAGACTGCTTGGTGCAGCGACAATTGCCCTCTGCGCACTGAGGCCTGCATGCCGACACATCAACGCTGCTAAGGACATAGGCTTGAGTCTGCGCCGTCAACATCGCGTCGAGGTTCTCAGCGGTATACGCTTTATTCGCCAAGGGTGGACAGCTGGTGCTTGCGCAATTCACCGCGAAGTGAATGCGAGGTTCCCTGAACTGCTCGCGAATCACGGTATTCTCGAGAATATCCAAACTCAGCAGGCTTCCGGCCACACGATGCTTCTTCCGCTTGAAGAAGTTGGGCACACGCATGACACTCTTGATAGGCCAACGCTGAATCACCGCGTTTATAGTAATCGCATTGTAGGCATTGATGTAAAAAGCCAACTTTTGCTCACGCGACCAAAGATTGGGCGTGGCTTTGTCAATCTCCTGAATCACCCCTTCGAGTTTTGCTTTTGCATCGGCATCATTGGCAAGAGCCTGATAACGAAAGCCCTGAGGGGTCACATAACGCTGCAATAAGGCGTCCCACTGGACTAGCCACTCTGGCGATGCAGAGGGCGACGCCGCGGAATCGGTACTGCCTTGTTCGGGCTTGCTGTCCTGTGTTGCCTTAGCTGCTGCGCTAGGTTCTGCAGCATGTGGCGATGCCGATGTGTCATTTGTTTGAGTGGGCTCCGATTGAGCCTCGGCACCTGAGCTGGTCTCATTCGCAGGAGGCGCCGATTGACGACGACCGCCACAGGCAGCGAAGGTAGAGAGCGCAAAAACAGCAACAAGAAAATGAGTCGATGAGAGATGAGATGTCATATTCCTTAAGACCTATGCACGCCGCAGTGGCGCTGTTTCACAAAATGTCCACTGATCGTTATCACGCACTGCGCGCTGTAGCTCCCACTCGTCGCGCATCAACGCAACAGGATAGTTATCGCGGTCGCAAACCCCCAACGCGATACGCCGGGCTTTGAGCATCTCCACCGACTCCACGCCATCCACCCAACGCGCCAAGGTGTAAGGCAGCATATCGATCGCCACCTTGGCGCCATATTCATGCTGCATGCGGTAGCTCAGCACATCGAATTGCAAACGCCCGACCACGCCGCAGATAGGGTCCTTTTCGCGCCCCGGCTCAATGAAGATTTGCACCGTGCCCTCTTCCGAAAGCTGGTCGATGCCTTTTTGTAGCTGCTTGCGTTTCATCGGATCGAGCAAACGCACCCGGGCAAAATGCTCAGGAGAAAAACGCGGCACCGCATCAAAATGCACACCCGCTTCGGAGCTCAAGGTATCGCCAATGCGAAAGGTACCTGGATCGTAGAGCCCAACGATATCGCCAGCCCATGCTTCCATCACAGTCTCTCGCTCTTGGGCAAAAAACTGCTCGGCGCGATTGAGACGCATCATCTTGCCCAAACGGTCGTGATACACGCGCATCCCGCCCTCAAACTTGCCTGAACAAACCCGCAAAAAAGCAATGCGATCGCGGTGCGAGGGATCCATATTGGCCTGCACTTTGAAAACAAAGGCGGTAAAGCGGGCGTCCTCAGGCTGCACGAGGGTATCATCTGCCGCAGGCTTAGGGCCGGGCACAGGACAGAGGGATTTGAACTCGCGCAAAAAGGGCTCTACCCCAAAATTGGTGAGCGCACTGCCAAAAAACACCGGGGTGATATGTCCTTCGGTAAAACGTGCCGCGGTAAATTGCTCACCGGCACCCTCAAGCAACTCCACTTCATCGCGCAAAGATTGCGTGGCCTGCTCGCCCAGCAGTTCTTGCAGCTGAGGATCTTCGAGCCCTCGCGTTTGCACCAAGGCCTTTTTGGCGGCTCCCGCATGTGCATCGCGCTCAAAGCGCAGCACCTGCTTGTCGGCAATGTGATACACCCCCTGAAACAGCTCGCCGTTGCCAATAGGCCACGTAATCGGCACGGTGTGCAGCTGCAGCACCTCTTCGACCTCAGACATCAGCTCAAAGGGATCGCGACTGGGTCGGTCCAGCTTGTTGACAAAGGTCACGATAGGAATGCCGCGCATACGGCACACATGAAAGAGCTTGCGGGTTTGCAGCTCGACGCCCTTCGCAGCATCGATGAGCATGATGGCGCAGTCGGCAGCGGTGAGCGTGCGGTAGGTGTCTTCACTAAAGTCTTGGTGCCCTGGCGTATCGAGCAGGTTCCAACGAATGTCGTCGTAGTCGAACTGAAGCACCGACGACGTCACCGAGATACCGCGCTTCTTCTCGATTTCCATCCAATCGCTGGTGGCAGCGCGTTGGGCTTTGCGCGACTTAACACTACCGGCCATGTGAATGGCGCCCCCGTAAAGCAGTAACTTCTCGGTCAGCGTGGTCTTCCCCGCATCGGGATGGGAAATGATGGCAAAGGTACGCCGATGTTCGTGGGGATAAGCCATGGTGGCAGGTGGAGCTAACATATTTCTTCCGACCCACAACCCATGGAAAGATAGACAGGCCGAGCATGCTTGAAGGAGGATTCATCAATACATCCATCTTCGGTTTGCAACGTCAGGATATATTCCATATACTCGCGGCCTCGCATCAAGCCGAAGAGATTAGTCTCAAAGGCATCTTACAAAACCAAAAAGGAAGTCATTTCTTATGAAGTTTATACGTTTTCACATCTCAACCATTATGCTTATAGTCGCCCTGTTTTTCTTATCGTCCTGCTCAATATCTGGAGAGAACGCAGGGCAACAGTCAAAGCATGATGTTAACGAGCCGCTGGATGATTTCTGGAAGTCAGTCGAACGGGACTGCGAAGGCACCAACAAACCAGACCCTGTCAAAGATCAATGCAAAGCTCTGCGCGCCTGGTACTTTGCCGTCATCAATTTGACAGAACATATGATTGAAAATCAGCCGTCATCCGAGCTTAACACAACACGCCAAGCGATTGCAGCACTCGATGAAAAGTATCGTCAGCCATCCAAAGAGGCTATGACAAATCTGATTGGTTTGATGGCCCAGCAGGGCAATCTCCATGACCCAGGCATTGACTCAATTCCTTCATTCATTGAAAAAATGAATAGAACCCGCAGCAATTACTCTGACAGCATTGATTTTGATCAACCGCGCATGCTTTTTTTACTGACTGTTGATCTGCAATACTACGCCATACAAGAAGAGTATCCTCTGAGCAGCGCACATCAGGCAGGTCGAGCAAACCTAGGCTTAGCACCCGAGACTCTAGGCAATACTCTGGTCAAATACAGCACCATCCTCGCCAATCCTACATTGCAAGAGGCGATGAGGCGTGACGTTGAGCTTTTTCTCGAAACGCTTTACCCCCATCCACCTGCTCATGCGGCTGCTATGAGTATAAGAAATCTCTTCAAGGGCACTTATGCGATACCCGATAACTTTTGCGCGAGCGACAATGGCATCGTTCAAAATATAGAGCTGTCTAACCTATCACGGTATTGCTCTCAAAGAGCGCCGATTCCCAATAACTATCCACAGTCTCCCCTCGAGGCCCCGCATGCTAATGACGTCATTTACCTTGTTTTCGCTGGAGATAACGCACTCTACGATGCATTGCCGGACATAACATCGCTGCGTGAAACACACACGATTGCGTTCAAATCGAGACAAGACTTTCCGCTCACCATAGAAAAGCCTGTGGAAGCTATCTCGGGATCAGTGCCTGAAAGCTGGAAGCAACAAGCCACACATCAGCGCGATGTCACCTACTGCGAGGATCAGAGCTGTAACCACTACGAATACAAACCGGATGGCAGCCGCAGGCATCGAGAATGTCACAGCTGCCGAAACCAAGACCGTAAGGTGGATGTCCTAAGAGTTTACGAGGTATATTTAATCCCTAACCATTTGTCCTTTGAGCTCAATCGCTATCTAACCGACGGCAAAGATTTATCTGGCGGCTACAGCAGCATCACACTCTATCCCAATGGCGATCAGCGTGAGATCCCACATCAAAACCTCATCCCATAAGACACCTGCAAGCTGCTCCGATTCACGCATAGTCGTGGATCGGAGCATTGCATTAGGCTGAAAATCATCGCCCTCAACGCTTAGGCAACCACCGGCTTCGTCCGAGCTTGAGTCGATTCGATCCATAAAGACGCGATAGCCTCAGTTGGTTGTCGCAGAATGCCTCACTCTTTTGATATAGTCGTGGTATTCATGGGATCTTGCACCCTACGTCTGGGAATACTGCTCGCATGGGCAGCTTTTTGGCTTTTTTCAGGCTCAAGCGCCTACGCCCAAGAGCAGGACTCAATGCCTGCCTATGCCACCACTGAGGTGGGCGATACCCAACTTGCTCTGCCCGGGTATGCGCGTGTAGGTACGCTGGAGCAGTTGGGCAAACCTATGCGTCTCGCCTTTTCGCTTTCGGGTGGATATGGCTGGACCGAGGCTCAGCAGGGCGACGCCGGGGATCATCATCGCCTGATCGGTAACTTGGCGGTGGGCTTTCGCGCTCTGGACTGGCTGTCGATGTACCTCTTGCTCGAGGGGCGTTACGACAAACACCCCGATGACACCACAGGCAGTGATGACGGCCTAGCCGGCAAGCCATCGCTGGGTATTCGCGGTGGCTATCGCATCTTTAAAGGGCTGTACTTAGGCGGCCAACTCGACCTTACAGTGCCGGGCAATAACGCGCCTTCATTACAATTCGAAGCCCTCACCCTCGATACCAAACTCCTGGCCACCTATTACCCAGACATCAAAGGCCTCAGTGTAGGCATGATGACCGGCTTTCGTTACGATCGCAGCGGTGAGGCCGAGGATGCCCCTGACTTATTACGCCGCGGAGACCGCCTTGCCCTCGGTCTCAGCGACTTTAATGCCGTATTACTCGGCCTCGGTGCCTCCTATCGCTATCGCATTTTCGAATGGTTTGGTGAATGGAGCTGGGATGTTCTCGTGGGCAGCGGAGCGCCTAGCGTCGCGAACTCACCCATGCGCATTACCGCCGGCATGCGGGTCTTTCCCACCAACGCTTTGGAGCTGGAGTTCTTGATGGAAGCAAGCCCCAGTGCGCGTCCCTCCATCGGCACAGGTAACGCGCTGATTCCCATCGAGCCCCGCATCACCACCATGTTAGCGGTGCGTTATCGACTACCCTTTGTATCGCCCAGCGCCTCCTCACCCAATGCGCAACAGCCAGGCGCCTATGTGCAAAACGGCCAAGGCCCTTCGATTACCATCGTTGAGGCCAAAGACGCACCCACCGGCGTTGTTGAGGGCCGTGTCACCAACAATAGCAAAGAGCCCCTCGAAGGGATTCGCGTTGAACTCTCGGCAGGCGACTTCTCACGCGTCGTAGAAACCGACGCCGAGGGAGCTTACCGCTTCGACAAACTACCTCCCGGCGATGTTAAGCTCACAGCCGTGGCCGATGGCTACGAGCCGGTGCTTCTTGAAGCCAAGGTGGAGGACAAGTCCATCAAGCGCCTCGACTTCGTGCTGGGCGAACCGCCGCCGATGGGTCAGCTGCGCGGGCTGGTGCGCGGTTTCGATGGCAAGCCTCTGCGCGCGCAAGTGTTGGTCTTCCCGCTCAAGGTTGAACACATCACCGAAGACAACGGACAGTTCGAGTTCAATATCCCACCAGGTCGCTATCGAGTGGTGATTCGCGCTCGCGATCATCGTCGCCAACGGCGTTGGGCAGTGATCGAGAAAAACGGCGTCACCGTATTGAATGTTGAACTGCGTCAATCCAAGTAAGCGCATGCGCGGACTGAACTGGACCATCAGCGTCGTGATCGTTGGACTGCTTGCAACGGCTTGCGATCAATGCCTGGGTTGTGGCGCGGTGGATATCGCCACCTTGGTGCAAACACAGGGTAAGGTGGCACGCGACTTCGCCAAGGCAGAGCGCAGCTGGAAACCTGCCAGTCAGGGCGATGGCTTTCAGGTGGGCGATGGTTTACGCACCCATGCCAAGTCCACGGCCGTTGCTCAGCTCTTTGATGGCTCGCGCCTGCAGCTAGGGGCCGATACCATCATTCGTTTCCGAGCCCAGCCCTCCTCGCAAAAGCAACAAGCCAAGTTGGACCTGCAAGCTGGGGAGGCCATTTTAGAGACCGGTCTCCAGCCCCTCACCCTCGACATGAAGATGGGCAAGGCACGCATTGGTGCCAAAAGCCGCGTGCGCCTGGTAGCTTCGGTGGACGATCCGGTGATGCTGGATGTCGAGATGGGCAATGTTGAACTGGATACCAGCCGCGGTAAACGCAGCGCCAAAGCTGGCGAACGTCTGCGCGCCATGTTGGGCGGCGTCGTGATCGAAGAGGCGCCCAAACGAGAAAGCGCAGACGCGACCAAAAAGAAAAATGACAACAACGAACTCAGCAGCGCAGCCCTCGATGTATCCATCGGCAAGGGCGAGATTCGCGTGCGTGGCGTAGGCGACAAAGACTGGCGACAAATAAGCCTGGGCAATGTTCGTTTAGAGCCAGGCACGCAGATCGAAGTGCCTAAAAATGCTGTCGTCGAAGTCAAACGCGGCAAACGCCGCAGTCTGCTTTACGGAGAGGGACTTTATGTGGTCAGCGACGAGCGCAACACCCTGGTGCGCATCATGCGTGGTGGCGTCGATATGCAGGGCAATGAAGAAGACGCACGCGTCCTTGTTCCCGGCGGGGATGTGACCGCACGCGGCGATGTCCCCGGCGGCAGTCGTTCCAAAGTAACCCTCGACCAAGACGGAAAAGCCAAGGTGATCGCCGTTAAGGGGCGCATCAAGGTCGTCTACCGCGACCCAAGCAAAGAGAGCGAAACCCTCAAGGCTGGACAGGATGCCCTTATCGCCCCCACCCAAGAAGACGGCCTCAACACAGAGGAGACCCCCAAAAGCTACCCGGTGCTCATCGTGCGCGGCGGCGAGAGTTTTACGGTGCGTGATCCTAGCCCGCCGGTGCTCATCGGCTTTGATGTAAGCAGCTGTGAGGACCGAGCCATGCTCGAGGTCATGGACCAGCGCAAAAAAACGCGGGTAGCCTCTCGCTTACGCGGCCGAGGACAAATCAACGCCCTCTTCGAACGGGGCTATACCCGCTACCGCGTACGTTGTCTGCGCGGCAATGCCGTCGTGCGTAGCTCACGCACCACCAGTCTGCGCGTCATGCGCGATACCGGCAAAACTCGACTACCCGACAGCGCGCCCTCAACTTCTCTGGATGTAGACGGTCGCAACTATACTGTCATGTACCAAAACTTATTGCCCTCCATCGTGGTCAACTGGACTCGCGCCCCTCGCAACAGTGGACCCTATTATCTAGAAATCCGCAGCAACTCCGGCTCCAGCAAAACCCTACGTACCTTGAGACCCACGCATCGCTTTAACCCGGGCGACCTCAATGAGGGAACCTACAAGCTCTCCTTTCGGGCTACGCGGCAAAATGCAAAATCACCGGCTTCAACCTTGCGCATTCGCTTTGATAACGCGGCGCCTAAAGCCAGTTTATCCAGCCCCAACAACGCTAGCTTCAAACCCGGCGATAAGGTGCGAGTCGAGGGTGTGACGGTCAAAGGCTGGAACGTCATGGTCAACGGCAAGACGCTCAGCACAGATGATAACGCTCGCTTCAACAGCACGGTCACCGTGCCCAAGAACGTACGCGGCCTTGCGGTGCGCTTGATCAATCCCAGGCGAGGGATTCATTACTATACCCGACGCACCGCCTCAGCTGATTAGGCTAGGGCATTGTTCTTATAGGGAGTCGAAGACATGCCTTATCAGACTCGCGCCTACATTTGGGGCTAGCAAAACAAAGTCCCAGTCGCGTATCATCAGTACGTGTGCTCTTTTTCCATGCGCGCAAGCCTTGGGCAGTCATTATTGACCGTGTTGAACCGCTCCCACGCTGACGACGAGACGCCATTATGACCATGCCCAGCGATGACATCGTCGGTTGCACCGTCCTCGGTCGCTATCGCATTGTTAAGCGGCTCGCGCGCGGCGGCATGGGTGTGGTTTATCTCGCCCGCACCGAAGGCGCTGCGGGGTTCGCCAAACCCGCGGTGGTCAAACGCATCCTTCCCGACCTCCTCGAAGACGACAAGATGACGCATATGTTCGTGCGAGAAGCGCGCATCATGTCCTACCTGCAACATCCCGGTATTGTGGGCGTGTTGGATTTCGGCGAGGAGGATGAGGCCTACATCATGGTGCTCGAGTACGTGCACGGCTTTCACCTCGGGCGTTGGTATCGTTACGCGCACGCAACCCAGGGCAGCTTCAACCCCGAGATCGCCATTCACCTGGTGATTCGCGTACTGGAAGGCCTCCACTACGCGCACACCCTGCGTCGCCCCGACGGCAAACTCTTGCATATTGTGCACCGCGATATCTCCCCCTCAAACATTCTGATCAGCACCAACGGCCATGTGAAGCTGGCTGATTTTGGGATTGCACGTGTCTCCGGGGAAACGGCTATTTTTCGTACCGAAGAAACCACAGTCAAAGGCAAATTCCCCTACCTCGCGCCAGAGCTCTTCACCGGCCATCAAGCCAGTGTACAAAGCGATCTCTACTCCTGCGGCGTGGTCCTGCACGAGCTTCTGACGGGCAAAAACGACTTCCGTGGCCGCGATATCGCCGAAACTGTGCACCGCGTGTTCACCCACATGCCCTCGTTGGAGACCGTCGACCAGAGCAACGCGATCATCCAAAAAATCGAACCCATCCTGCACAAAGCCCTGGCCAAAGCCGCGCAAGATCGCTTCGACTCGGCACTGGACTTCGCCCAAGCCTTGCGTTCTATCCGCACTCTCTCTGACGAAAAGGCCACCGCCCTGCTCGCCGAGCATGTGGGCAGAGACTTTAACGAAGACATGGCCAAGCGACTAGGGGTTGAACCTTTGCAGGTTCTGGATGCAGCCTGGCGTAAAGAGCCCTTTGAGCTGGATTCCTCGCTATTAGAGAGCCATCGCCCGGTGCCCGGAGAGCTCGACAGCCCCGACGCTTTAGCCGCAGCGCCACCCGCTGAGCCCTCTATGGCGGCCACGGTGGGCGAATCCACAGCCCGCTTACAAGCATCGTCATCGCGTCGCTGGTTATGGCCCGTGATCGCGGGTGCACTTGCCCTCGCCGCGACCATCGTGGTGGGCGCCTTCGTCATGAGCCCAGGGCAAAGCGATGCCGCCAAGGATCCCAAGGTGATTTACATCGAGCAGGACAAAGCCAAAACGCCGCCGCCTTCAGTAGCTGCAACAGAGACACCGTCGCCGTCAACCGACGACGCTCCAACCGCTGAAAAGCAACTCCAGGACGATGCCCCTACACCCAGCAAAGACAGCAGTACACGCAAGTCCAAGAGCACGCGCAACAAACCTCTGAGCGCCAAGCAGCGCGCGGCCTCGTTGCGCCGAACGGTGGCGCGCAAAATGTCCAGCATCAAACGCTGCTTTCAAAAGCATGGCGGCGACCAGCCCACCGCGGTGAACATCTCCATGCGCTTCGACATCTCCACCTCCGGCAAAGTGGAACAAGCCAGCTTATCCCCCGCCAGCGCCCAACAAGGACAACTGGGCAGCTGCTTGCTGGGCATCGCCAAAGCGATTCGCTTTCACGAGCAACCCGAGCCCACCTCCTTCCGCATCCCCATCCGCATGCAGGTTAACTAAAAACTGCCCAGAAGCTGAGCGCACTCGGTCTTAGACCCTTCTCGATTTGCGTTGAACCTGAGCGCGCCCAAAATCCCTACAAGAGATTTTGCCTGAAGCTATGCCAGTTTCATAAGCTGGCGGGACGTGGTACCAGGCTCTGGAAGTTTCGTCGTCACTAGCAGTGAAAACCAGGATTCAGAGTGAAGCGAGGGCGGTCTTGGGCAACGAAAATATGCTCTTACAGCCTACGCGCCCAGCAGTTTCCAGGCAGCGACCACGGCTAGGCCCACCAGTACGCCGAGAGCAATCCACAGGCCTATACGTGAGGACGAGGTGGGTAACGCAGGCGTTAGTGTCTTTGCATCGTCATCGTCGCTTGCGGCAAGCTCAGATGCAGGCGCATCCTCGGAGGGTGCCGACGGGGCTGGCTTGGAGCTCTGCTGTAGGGGCTGCGGCAGTTGGGAGTTGAGGGTCTCTGGCGGCAATGAGGACCAGGCGCTGCAATATCCCTCGGGCAACCCACAGGCTTGGGCGAAGGCCTCAACCAGCTGGGTGGCTGTTGCGTAGCGCTCGTTTTTGTCTTTGCACATGGACTGGGCGAGCACAGCATCCAGCGCCTCGGGCAAGTCACTGCGCAAGGTGGAGGGGGCAACCGGGTTCTGATTGATGATATTGGTCAAGATGCTGCCAATGCTCTTGGCCATGAAGGCTTTGTGCCCGGTGAGCATCTCATACACCATCACGCCCAGTGCAAAGACGTCGGTGCGCTGGTCGATATCCGAGCGCCCAATCGCCTGTTCTGGCGACATATAATAAGGGCTGCCCACGGTGGTGCCGATCATGGTCAGCTTAACGCCCGGGTCGAGCTGCAGTTTAACCGAACCAAAGTCCACCACGTGCACCCAGGTCGATCCATCGTCAGTCTGATGCAGGAAAATATTCTCGGGTTTCAGGTCGCGATGAATCACCCCCTGCGAGTGGGCATAGTTGAGCGCCAAGGCGATTTGGGCACTGATGTGCAGGGTATCGGCAACCGACAGCGTCTCTTCACGCGCAAGACGGTCACGCAACATCTCGCCGGTGAGCAGCTCCATCACCAGATAATAGGAGTGATCCTGTGTGCGCCCGAAATCGAGCATGCGCACGATATGCTTGTGATGCAGGGCCTGGGCGGTTTCAAACTCGCGCCGGAAACGCTCGATCACCACCAGGTCGGTGAGCACATGCTGGTGCAGCACCTTAATGGCTACCGGCGCCTGCGAACTTTGCTTCAGGCCCTCGTAAACCCGGCCCATGGAGCCATCGGCGATGTGACGCACAATTTTGTAGTCATCAAACTCCATCCCAAGCCTGGCATCGGCAAGGGATGTACGGCGGGGACGCCCAGGTTTATCGCTAAGATTTACTGAGGCTTGAGAAGAAGAAGTTGGTCTAAGACTCGCATCCGCAGGCACCCTTTCAGAGTATCGAAGGGGCCCTCAAATGGCAATGAAATGTGGGAGAGCAGACGCTTCTTGTGGAGTCATTTGCAAACGCTTCGGCTCAGAACGCGTTGCGACAAGCGACTTAAGCCCTCTATTCGTCGATCAAGGGCGACGCCAACAACACCCCAGCGCGCAAGCATGGCAAGACCATCACCATCAGAAGGGCCGTATCGATATACCGACGTTGATAGAGCAGCAGCACCGCCATCACCAAGCCCGCAACAGCCGCAAGAATGAGCAGCGTGCTCGCGAGCCAGCGCCACAGAGGGGGACGCATACTCAGTGGCTGCGCAGGAGCAGGCGCTGCTCAAGCAACATCGCCGTCCCTCGGAAACGCTTCCACACGGCTTTGCCTTCTTCGTCACGCGCGAGGCTCTCCAATAGCGCTAAGGCTTTGGGACTTCCCTGCGAGGCGGCGTAGTCGATGGCCTTCGCTGCCTCACGCCGCACCCCAAAGTCCGGGTGACCCAACAGTGGCACAAGCGCGTCGCAAACCTCCGCCTTGCCCTGCCCCAAGCGCGCCAACATGACGATGGCTTTGCGCACCTCGAGCACCTGCTTGGACTTCAGCGTGTCTTTGTAGCAGCCCAGGTCCTCATCGCAGCGCTTGGCTACATCGAGAACGGGCATGGTGGCCTCAAAGTTTTCGCGGTAGCCCCCCGCCGAAACCGGTGCCTCAGCCGCAACCACCTTCATGATCGGCGGCACAGCGCTCTTGGTTGCCAGCAATGCGTAGTGCGACATGGCCATCACGCGCAGAGGAGCCGAGGCTTTCTTGTTGCTCACCAGCTTGCCCAAGAAGCTCATGCTGTCTCCGGCCCCGTAGGTGTACTTAACGGCCTCGAGGAGCTGGGGACGATGCTTGTCTGAGCTCTTTTCGTAGGCATAACGCAGGGCTTTCATCACCAGCGCATCGCGATCGGCAGTCAGGTTAAGGCGCACCAAGGCCAAGGCCGCAGCAAGCCTGCCCTGAGAGCTTCCTGATTTCACCAACCCCAGCAAGGAATCCAACGCTTCCGGATAGCCCAGCTGACCCAGGGCATAACTGGCCTCCTGCTGGACCACGTCAGCCACCTTGAGTTCAGCTGCGGCAGCCGCGGCTTCGGGTTGCTTCACCTGCTGAGCAGCGCTGAGCCACGCCTGCGCCATGGTATTGGCGCGCTCATGCTTGCCCCGCAGCACCTTCATCAAGGGCGCCTGGGCCACCTTGCCCATATGCATCAGCACCAGCACCGCAGCGTCGTTGATGCGCTGATTGGCATTGGGGGGTGCGAACCAAAACAAGCCTTCGATCATGGACTCCAGGCTTTGCTTGGTGGCCACATCGGCCAGGGCCTCGGTGGCTAGGCGATTAAACAAAAAGTTTTGCTCGGGTTTATGGGTAATAGCGATGCGTTGCAGCACAGGCTCGGTGCTGGGGTGGTCGAGGGCATCCAGAGCACCGATCAGCCAACGACGCATGCGATTATGCAGACCCTTCTTGCCTTCCACTTTTTCATAGGCAGCATCCAAGGCTTTGGTAACCTCGGCTTTGCGGGCATCCGGAATCTCTAACTTGGCCAAGGCACGCGCGGCCAGCGCCGCATGCTCTTCGGTCATGCCCGGACGCCAGGCAAGCGCGCCGACAAAGGCGTCCAAGGCACAAAGATGCTGCATTTCGGCCAGAGTCTCGAGAGCAAGCAGGGTCTCACGCACCCGATCGGCGGCATCTTTGCAAAAACTCACCAGCGGTGTGCACACCGCCTTACGCACCGCCTCCACCTCTTTATGATCGCGCTGCGCGTTATTCTTGGACAGACGCGAGGTGTAGAGACGGTTGATGTTTTGCAAAGCCTCGCGCTGACGCAGAGGGTTTTCGTCCTTGAGTTGCTTGGCTTGGCCGGCCGCATCGTCTTTATCGGCGTGGCACTGCCACAGGAGCAACGAAACAAGAGCGACACCAAGGGCGAAGAGGCGTTGAGGGGTAGCGTGCATGCCGCCATCATATCGATCTTGGTATAAAAGGGTCAATCCTCTTGCCCTAGATCGCTCTCACTTCACTCTAATCCTGGCTTTCGTCCGGGCCTCGCTTCTCGACGTATCTTTAATACGCCTTCGTCGCTGTGGTCCGGGCGCACTCAGGCTCAAAGCAAATTGAGAGCGATCTAAGTGTTTGGCTGCGAGCTGCCCTCAGATCTCACTTTGCCTCCACCACCCTGCATTTCTGCTCCCCCCAGCGCGCACTTTTGTTCCACCTAGGTGGCACCCTTCGATCACCCAGCTGCCACCCTTGGCGTTGGTACCCTGCACCCTTCGATCACCCAGCTGCCACCCTTGGTTCTGATAGCGTGCATTCTTTGCACACCCAGGTCGCACCTCGCGTCGACCACCTTGGCACCCGGGGTCTGCATACCCCAACCTTTGCTCCAATGGCACTACTCCCACCGCGCACCACCCTTGCCCGAGGGGTGGACCACCTTCGCCGGAGCATGGGAGCGGCGACATCTGACCCCAGGACCACCCTTGCCCGAGGGGTGGACCACCTTCGCCGGAGCATGGGAGCGGCGACAT
>CAYWAT010000062.1:0-14728 GCA_964456305.1 uncultured Polyangiales bacterium
TCATCAAACAGATGCGCGAGGCACGCGGCATGACTCTCAACGATGTGAGCAAAGCCACTAAAATCGGCCTTGGCTACCTTCAAGCCATCGAGGAGGAGCACTTTGGCAACCTCCCGGCTCGGGTTTATGTGCGCGGCTTTGTCTCGGAGTACGCCAAGCTGCTGAAACTGGATGCCCGACAAGTGAGCAGTACCTATCTGCGTCGCATGCCCCAGCAAGCTCAGAGCATCGGTACACACGCAAGCTCGCAGGCCGGCTAAACGCAGTGTCCCTGTACGACCTTCGGCAGCGTTATCAAGCAGTACGCCAACGCATGCAGAAGGCCTGCGTCGATGCGGGTCGCGATCCACGTACAGTGCAACTGCTAGCAGTGTCCAAGCACCATCATGTCGATGCAATCCGCTGTCTTTATGACTTGGGTCAACGGCATTTCGGCGAAAACTACATGCAAGAATTACAAGGCAAACAAGAAGCCTTGGTCGATCTCAAGGACCTCTGCTGGCATATGATCGGCCCCCTGCAGCGTCGTAAAGCGAAGGCCCTACGTCAAAGTGGAGCAGCACTGGAGAGCCTCGATAGCCTGCGTCTACTCGAGGCTTTAGACCGGGCGTGGGCAGAGCATAACAATCCGCTTCGCCTCATGGTGCAGGTTAATCTGGCAGCGGAAGAACAAAAATCGGGCTGTACGCTCGCACAGCTCCCCAAACTGATCACAGCGATACGCCAACGCCCTTACTGCAACCTACGCGGCTTGATGCTTATCCCGCCTCTGGATGCATCTGAGCAGAGTACGCGTCTATACTTCCGTCATCTCAGGCAACTGGGTCAGGAACACGAACTGCCCGAGCTATCTATGGGCATGAGCGGTGACCTCGAGCTCGCGATTGCCGAAGGGTCCAACTGGGTGCGCATAGGCACGGCGATCTTTGGGCCACGCCCCAGACCGCTTTCACTCTAATCTGATCTTGACCTACGCTGCTGACCGCCTCGATTAATGCAACGCGTTAGATTCCATGCGCTACGTGTGAGCGGAGCGAGCGCCCGCAACGCGGGTAGTAGCACGTAGGAACGAACGATAGAGTCTCTAAATGTCTGCGGTCCGGTGTTAAAAGCAGTCTTAGCTAAGTAATGGGTTTGTCCGACTCGGATGCATCTTTTTCAAGGTCAACAAACATCAAGGTCGCTCCCGCCACTGCCGCAGGCATAAAAAGCAGCTGAACCAGGGGCAGGTATAAAAGAAGCCAAATCCCCGTTCCCAAGCCCAGCATGGCGCGCCAATGATGACGCATAAAATGCCATCGGTAGGCAAGAGGCTGATCGCGACGACTCATTGGCCAGTCCACATAGTCTACGGCAAAAAACAGCGCGCTTAGGGAGAAGACCAGTGCTGGGGCAAGCAAGGGTCCTACGACGGGCACGCTCAGGGCAAGGGCAGTGGAGAGCACCAGAAGCATAAGATAAAGCCCGAGCTTGCTTATTTCCAAGCCGATGGCGCGTAATACAGAGCGATACAAGAGTCGCCAACGAAAGGCGGGCGGTTCCTGCCCTGTTACGAGCCCTTCGACCCGCTCGCTCAGCCAATCATTAAAAGGCGACGCGATGAGAGAGGTGAGCAAGGTAACGAAGAGCCAACTGAGGGCAAGCACGATCAAGGTCAAAAGCCATTCCACGACACTATGCAGGACACTTAGCGTCTTGCCCCACCACCCAAGGGCATTGGGCTCCGGCCATAGCCAACTCAACCAGAGGTCGTGATAACACCACGCCAAAACCAAGGTACAGGCATACGCCATCACGGTTAAAACAATAGGAATCAGCCATATTTTCGCCAGGCCAGGATGGCGCCAATACACAAAACGAGCGCCACGCAGCAGATAGATTAATCCGGATCCCAATGCCATGGAAAGAGACTTAGCGCTCTTTTAGCAAGGTGCGACAGCATGACCCGTGGGAACTGTAAACCTTAAAGCGTTCCATTATTACCCACTTCTCTCTACATGCAGAGATTGTTATGCTTAATGGACGTGCTTCGTTCATCTCAGGCCTCCTTAATTGTTGAGCTCCTTGCAGCCAGCAAATACAACGAGGCGATACAACTCTGCCGCCAAGCCCTTGCGGAAGATCCCGCCAATACAGACGTGCGCATTCTGCTCGTGCAGGCACTCCTCAGCACCGAGAATATCGAAGAGGTCGGCATCGAAGCGCGTATCCTGCGTGACCAGGCTCCCAAGCAAGCCATCGCCCATCGCTTGGTGGGTGAGTGGCATGCGCATATGAACCAGCGCGACCAGGCCGAAGAAGCCTTCAAGTACGCGCTTACGCTAGACCCTGAGGATAGCGCTGCAGCAAAACGACTGCAGCAGCTCGAGCATGGCGAGCGCATTTTTACTCAGCCCGACGTCGCCCTGCCCAACGCACCCCAAGGTAATACCACCGAGCTTAGCCTGGCAGAGATCGAGGTCGCAGCCGCACATCCCACAACCACAGAACTAGACTTAGATGAAATCGAAGGTCTAGCGGAAGATAGGCAAGCACAACAACCCACCACCACACATAGCATTCCACCACGCAGAAGCTCACCTCCCGTCACGCATGTGACTCCCTCACCTGTCCTTGAAGATCTGAGTCAGAGCACCATCGACACAGCACGAACGATTATCTCTGACGATCCCTTCGATAAGTTGGGGCCTAGCCCTAACCTTAGTTTTGACGACCCCACAACGGCCTATACCAAACCATTATCCGAGGATATTTCCGATACAGCACCGGGGGATGCGCCGGCGGTAACCGATGCACAAGCACCTCGCGCATCAGCCCCAACTGCGCCTAAGTCCGCTAAGGCACGCCCCTGGCTCAACCGAATTCGTAGCGCCACCTTAACGTCCAAGCAGCGCAAACACATGCTGTTAGCCTCGTTGGGTGTTGTATTCATCGGCCTCGGCGGCTGGTTCGTTAAACGCTATTACCAGGGCAAACAGTTTGAGAGCGCCATCGTTCAAACCCTCGCAAAGGGCACCTTCGCCGATTTTCAGCACGCGCTTAGCTATTGCCACGGATCTGAGAGAAGTAATCCTTCATGCCACATGCTCAGCGCCATCGCCCATTTTGAGCATGGATACAAGGTCACGCCCAGTATCGCATCATGGTCTGAAGACCCAAACGACGCAGAAGATAAGCAAGCATCACCCGAGCACATGATCGCGACAACTTACCAGGCATTGTCCGACGCCAATCTAGACCTTGTACAACAGGTCGATGCCAAACCCTGGCCCAGTGACTATCTCAACGCTGAACGCTTACGCACCCAAGCCCTGCTCGCCCGGTACCGCAAAGACTGGCAGCGCGCCCTCACGAATGCGCGCGCAGCATCCCGCAAACGCCGTCAGGGGCTAAGAGACAGCTTGCTACTGGCCCGACTGCTCAGCGACGCAGGTCAACCCGATCAAGCTCTGAGCACATTGCGATCGATCAAACGCTATCAGCACGTGAGCTCCTATACCGTGATATATGGCCATGTAATTGCCCACCATGACGATGCTGAGTTGATCGGCAAAGCGCACCGCGCACTCGCAAAACTGTTACTTTCACCCGACTCCCTTTCGCCAACCGAGCAAACCCTAGCCCATACAGCGATGGCAATTCTCGCCACCCGCCAAGGTCAACTCGAGCAAGCGCGTCAGAGTGCCAAGGCAGCCATACAAGTTCACACCCAGGGCGATTTTTTCTTAACCCTGCAACTAACGAAAACACTGATTGATCTCGGAAATGCCAAAGAGGCCCTGAAGTTGCTTAAAGCCTTGCCGCATAACTCCACCGAACTCGCCCACGAGCATGCCCCTTTCCTTGCTCAGGCTTACACAGAACTGGGTCGTCTCAGTCAGGCACAGCATCAGCTTAACAAGGCAGAACGCGGCACTCATTACGACTACGTCAAAGCGCGATTGCATCACCGGCAAGGTCAGTATAAAGAGGCAACCATGCTGTATTCACGTGTGCTTGAAACCAAGGCCTTCGGGATCCAAGCAGCGCACCACTTAGCCAAGCTCGCGTTAGCCAAAAACCAACCCTCTGAGGCCATCACAAGGCTGCGAGAGGCGCAAGCACAGCATCCCGGTCATCTTCCACTCACGCTACTTTTGATCGAAGCTCTGCAACGCGATCAACAAGAGGAGCAAGCGGAGCAAGTGCTCAATGAAGCCTTGCAGCAGTACCCAGCGACCTTGGCGCTCAAGGTGGCACAAGCCGAGTTCGTGTTAGCGAAAGGCCAGGCATCGAAAGCAGCCCAACTTCTTGAAACCCTTGCCCAAGACCATCCGGACAATCTGCGTATCCAACTTGCACGTGGCAAGCTTGCCTTGGCCCAGAGTCAATTCGCAGTCGCACAAAGGGCTTTCAACCAGATACGTGCTCAAGATCCTCATCATATAGAAGCAAACACAGGATTATTAAGTGTTTATATTCAACAGCATGAGACTGCAAAAGCGCAGCGCCTCGCAGAGCAACTAAAAAAACAAGGGGTTAAGAGTGCTGCTATCCAATCATTCGAAGCCAAGCTCTTAGTCAGCAAAGGCATGGGCGAACAAGCCATCCAGGCATTAAAATCTATCATCGGTCAATCGCCCGACACACAAACCCTCCTGCTCTTAGGGCGAGCCCAAGTACAAGCCGAACACGATAAAGATGCTCGCCAAACACTGGAGCAAGCGCTTGAACGCGATTCCAATCTCGTGCTTGCACATCTGGGTTTAGCCACTCTTGCCATCCGAGAAGGGTATTTAAGCCAAGCGAAAAAACACGTCGATAACGCTGCTCAAAGCGTAAAACAAAGCGCAAGCAACAATGCCCCTTTGCAAGCCAGAGTTCTTGCTGCCCAAGGCCGTATGCACTTTGAGTATGGTGATTTTGGCGCAACTAAAAACAAAGCAGAACAGGCACTCAAACAGGACGCTCAGTGTGCCCATGCTCACTTTTTATTGGCCCAGATTGCTCAAGAGAAACAACAGAAAAGCGAAAGTATTAAGCATCTACGCAGCGCAATGCAGGGTCATGCACCTCCCCCAGAATCAGTCGCCTTACTAGCTTCATTGCTCGGTAAGCAAAGCGAGGGATGTCGCTTAGCTCAACGCTACTTGCAAGCTGCTCCGCAAGGTTATGACGCGAAGAGCATGCGCGACCTTGCGAAACAGTGTCCTTAGCTCCCAGCCTTAATACATGCCTAGTTACTGGCGTTAGTCTCCCCAGAGTCATAACCCAACTTAGGCAAAAGCAGTGTGAGTATTCCCTGCGCGTTCATATCGGCACTGATATCCACCGCATTCACATCACAAGGAAGTTTTACACAGCGTGAAATACGCTCACCCTCTGCATCGCTTACCGTCACTTCGTCCAGTTCATCGTCCTGATCCTGCATCTCAGGATCGCTAAAAAAGGTAATGTTATTATTGTCGATCTCAAACATTACATCGTGATCCACATGCCGTGGCAGATTCGTTTGTACTAATAAGCTATTTCCCAAGTCTTGCATGATCACTAAGGGTGCAGCGGAGGTTTTCGCATGATGTTCCCAAAACTTAGAGCTGAGTTTGAGTGCCTCTTGAACGTCGTTTTGCTGCTTCTGACGCAGGTGCATGAAACTACGATTGGGCTCACCAAAAGATAGAGGACTCCATTCGAAATTCATTGCGTCTCCTTTCTTCGCCTTTGCAGGCTACATCTTACAAACTGCGTACAACGATGCCGGCTGTCAAGATGTCGGACCCAAGAGTGGGGTCACTAGAACCCACAACGCTGCAGCGATTACCCTGCTGCATGGGACGCATACGATAGCGTGATCACATTCTCGATGTGCCGCGTTTGAGGAAACAAATCAAAAGGTTGTACTTCTTCTAAACGATATCCCGCAGCGAGAAGGGGCTTAAGATCGCGCGCCTGGGTCGCTGGATCGCAAGACACATATACAATTCGTGCGGGCTTATAATTGAGCAACTGGTCTAAGAAATCAGTGTCACAACCTTTGCGCGGTGGATCGAGAATCGTGCAGGTGTGTGATGCATCAAAAGAAACCTGGGCAAAAATATCTTTTGCATCGCCTTGAATAAAATCACAGGAATTCGCGGAATTGAGGATTGCATTATGTAGGGCAAAAGCGATCGCTTCTTCGGCAACTTCGATTCCCATGCAACGTTGAAAAGACGCATGGCCCCAAATGCTAAAGACACCCACACCACAATAAAGATCGAGCAAATGAGTAACCTTATCAGCACGCGCCTGGGCGATAACGTAGTCCAAAAATGCGGGTAAAATATGGGCATTGTTTTGAAAAAAACTGCCAGCTTGAAAGTGAAATTGCATGGAGCCCACCTTCTCGATCACGGCAGCGCGTGGATCCGTGCACACAACGCCATTGGTATCACGCAAAAGCAGAGTTCCACCGCGACGACGTTGGCCCCCCGCTTGGTGACGTACCCGCTCACGTAAGTCGTGAAGGGTGCGATTGATGGCCTCTGTTGCAATCGGACACTGAGGCACGTCTACCAGACGACGGCTGCCCGTACGCATAAAACCAATCGGTAAAAAGCTATCCTTGCGCGGACGCGGAAAGTGTGGGGTCAACTTGGTGCGGTAGTTCCATTGCACCGGCGAGGGATGGGTGTCGTTCACCTCGCATTGCACCTCAGCCAAACGCGACAGAACATCTTTAACGTGCTGTTGCTTCCAGCCAAGCTGCTGCTCGTAGCTCAAATGCTGGTATTGACAGCCGCCACACGTCCCAAAAAGAGAACAATGCGCATCGACGCGATGAGGAGATGCTCGAAGAATAGCGATTAAGTCAGCCTGCGAGTGATTGGCATGGTTACGCCATACTCGCGCCCTGATTCGTTCTCCCGGCAATGCATAGGGCACCATCACCACCCACTTGTCGATGCGTCCAAGACCTACACCAAGGTTTGTTAAAGCATCGATATCGAACTCGATCTCTTGGTGATAAGCAAAAGGGGTATCGGAATATTTAGCCAACGTATAGACAAGCTCTAGTTACGCTCAGTACGAGAGGGGGGACTCGAACCCCCACACCTTTCGATACCGGAACCTAAATCCGGCGCGTCTGCCAATTCCGCCACCCTCGCAAACTCTATGGCTAGTCGATGTTAAAGTCGCCCTGCTCTAGCATTTCTGTGATGCGGTACAAGAAACTATTGGCGTGAACGCCATCGATGATGCGGTGGTCATAGGTCAGCGCCATCTGCATCATGGGATGGATAGCCATCAAGTCTTCACCATCACGCTCCACCACCACAACGCGCTTTTTGATGGTACCCATGCGCAAGATCGCAACATTGGGCTGCGAGATAATCGCGCCACCGACGAGATTACCCCGTCTACCCGGATTGGATACAGTAAAGGTTTTGCCGGCTAAGTCGTCGGGCGTAAGTTTGCCATCGCGGGCGCGCTTAGCGATATCCCCAATGCTTTTGGCGATGCCACGAATTGTCAGCTCATCGGCATTGCGAATGACAGGAACGACGAGCCCCTGCGGTGTATCGACAGCAATACCAAGGTTGATATTCTTGAGCTTGACGTAGGCATTATCGAGAACGCGCGCGTTAACCTCGGGGTGTTCGCGCAGTGAGCGACACACCGCCACACACACAAAAGATAAGAAGTTAAGCCCCAGCCCCTCTTTCTTGAACTGCGCTTTGTGCGCATCTCTCAGCGTGGATGCACGATGCAAATCGCATTCAGAAAAGGTCACCACTTCCGGCGAGGTCGCTTTTGAGTACACCATGTGGTCGGCGATAATGCGCCGACGACGAGAAAAAGGAACCACCTCATCGCCTGGGCTAGGCTGATAGGGAGGAGGTCGGAATGCCCCTGAGTTGGATGCAGAGGTAGTCACGGAAGATGGCGCAGGTGCATTGGCTGCAGGTGAAGATTGTGGAATCACCGTCACTCGCGAATCGACAGCGTCGCCGGAGCGCAACACATCCGCTTCGGTAATGCGACCACCCAGCCCAGTACCTTTTAAGGTTTCGATGTCGACATTCTTGTCACGCGCTAAGCGTCGCACGGCTGGCGATGCCATGGGAGCCGAAGTACTATCAGAAGATTCCGATGATGCCTTGGATGATTCTGCAGATGTAGCATTGCGTTGAGCTTTGGGCTTTGACTTCGTCCCAGACTTGCTTGCTGATGCAGATGCGCTTTCATCCAGTTCGCACAACGCTTGCCCTACCGCGACAACCGCATCAACAGGGGCGTGAATCTTGGTGATGACCCCAGAGGCAGGCGAAGGAACTTCGCTGTCGGCTTTATCTGTAAGAATTTCAACGAGTGGGGTATCTTTCTCGACGGCTTGACCTTCTTCGACTAACCAACGGCCGACTGTGCCCTCAACAACACTTTCTCCGAGCTGCGGCATCGTGACTTTGGTGCTCATGACATTCCTTGCAAAGTAAGCGTGGCGCTGGTCTTACAACAACTGTGCGCCGGTGCAATGGATATCGCAGGGTCAAGATATCCAGCAGAACCTAGCTAACCTTTAGTACTCGAAATCGAGTTCCTGCATGCCGTCATCCAAGGAGTCGTCATGCCCAGGCTTGAAGGTGGCCTCTTGGTATAGGTCATCCAAAGACCATCCCATTTTCTTATGAGGTTGCAGTTCCTCGCGCTCAAACTCTTGCAGCGATCGATAGGTACGTGGGTTGTGATTTGACATGCGATCCTCCCTTTTTATCTAAGGCAACCTCATGCTTGTATGCACAAGTGGCACCTTATCCTACATTTGCGCACACCCTACTACTGAAGTAGCAAAGCAAGCAAAAAAGTGCTGCAACCAGGTTTTAGGACTTGAGAAGAGCCAGCATCTGCGCCTTCAACGCTGCATCATTGTGAGCATTCGCGTAATCAAGCGCCGTCTTGCCATCCTCATCTTTAAGCTGACGATTCGCACCAGCCTTCAAGAGAAGGCGCATCACCTCGATATGTCCTTTGTCCGATGCCCACATGAGCGGCGTCTTGCCCCATTTGTTGGGATGATCGACACGCGCTTTTGCGGCGAGAAGCAATCGAACAGTCTCTATATGTCCCATGTAGCTGGCTGCCAAAAGAGGAGCTTCCTTACCCAAACTTGACTCTTTTTCGATATCGACCTCTTGCTCGATCAACAGCTTCACAATCGCCGTATGTCCCTCTCCGGCTGCAGCTCTAAGTGCGGTTTCCTTATACTCTGTTCCCAGCAGCTCATACGTAATCATCGCGTTGGGATCCGCGTCTTCGTCGAGCAGGGTTTGAACAGCAGAAAGGTCTCCCTTCTTTGCAGCATCGTAAAGAGCCTGGTCTTCCTTGGAAGGATCGAGCACAAAAAGCTGCACACCCACACCAATTGCAAGCAGTAGTATCATAAAGGGCCAGGCTAGTTTAAACGGAGGAATGGATTTCATACTCCAGGGATATTAGGCGCCCAGAGATAAATCAGCTAAAAACAGAGCTCCCACATGCTTGCGCTTAGAAGACCCTTTGGCCCACACTACTAAGCATGGCTTTCGCGCTTTATAACACGCTGAGTGGACACAAAGAGCCCTTTGCTCCCGAACATGAAAATGAACCCCTACGTATTTATGTGTGTGGCCCCACGGTTTATGACTATGCCCATCTCGGCCACGCCCGCTGCTACATCATTTACGATATCCTCGTGCGGCATTTACGCGCCTCCGGTCAGCGGGTTAAGTACGTTCGCAACGTTACAGACATCGACGATAAAATCGTCAAGCGAGCAGCCGAATGCAATGAAAGCCCCATCGACTTGGCCACGCGCTTTACGCATGCTTTTGACGAAGACATGGCAGCGTTGGGCAATCTCAAGCCCGATATCGAGCCCAAAGTAAGTAACCATCTCGATGACATCATCACACTCGTCCAAACACTCATCGAGAAAGGACATGCCTATGCCAGCGCGGCTGGTGATGTCTACTACAGCGTCGAAAGCTTCAAGGACTACGGCAAGCTCTCGCACCGCAAGCTCAAAGACTTGAGCGCAGGTGCCAGCGGTCGCACCAACGATGCCGAGGCACGGCAGAAAAAGCATCCCGCCGACTTCGCGCTGTGGAAGGGGTCAGGTGATCACGATGACTTCGGTTGGGACAGCCCTTGGGGCAAAGGTAGGCCCGGGTGGCATATCGAATGCTCGGCCATGAGCATGAAGCATTTGGGTCCCAGCTTTGACCTGCATGGCGGTGGACTCGATCTCGTCTTCCCACATCACGAAAATGAAATCGCGCAAAGCGAAGGAGCCAGTGGGCAATGTTATGCACGCCACTGGATGCACAACGGCTTCGTCGAAGTGGATAAAACCAAAATGTCCAAAAGCCTGAGCAATTTTTTTACTGCTCGCGAGATATTTAAGCATGTTGAGCCCGAGGCGATTCGCTATTTCACAATGACCGTGCACTATCGCGCGCCGCTTAATCTCGACTGGACGCTCGACGATAAACAACAGGTCAGTGGCTTTCCTCAGCTCGAAGAGGCGGAGCGACGCATCGAGTATCTTTATTGCACCAAGCAGCGTGTGACCGAACTAGCACCTCAGACGGGTTCTTCTGCCCAGTTAGACGAGCTGCCCGACATCATCAGCAATACCGAAGCTCGCATCCGCCAAGCTCTGGACGACGACCTCAATATGCCTATGGCCTTGGCCCATATCGCCGAGTTGCTGAGTGCACTCAATGAGCTGTGTGACCGAGTTAAGCGCGAGAAGCTATCGTTGTCGTCAGCATCGATCGAGCAAATTCACGCCAGCTTCAAGTGCCTCGAAAGTAGCCTCGGTCTTGGCTACCAAAATCCTGGCGATGTGCTGCAGCGCATTCGGCAACGCCGTCTCGATTGCCGCACAAGTTTTTCGTCCGAGCGCATTCAGGCCTATATCGACGAACGCAATGCGGCACGCAAAGCCAAGAACTACGCCGAGTCGGATCGCATCCGCGACCTGCTTCAGGAGCAGGGCATTGTGCTCAAGGATGGTCCAGAGGGAACCACCTGGAGCTGCAGCTAGCCCGCCCTCACTTCACTCTGATCCTGGTTTTCGTCCGGCTGCCAAGCACAATGACAACTGCGAAGTATCAGACTCTGTGGGCTGCGCCAGCTATCGTTACGCTGACTGTGAAACGCCAGACTCCTGTGCGTTGCGCCAGTCGCCACAAAGATGACTGCAACGCATCAGACTCTGTGAGCTGTGTGCGACCAACGGGAGCGCCCGCATCGCGGGTAGCAGCGCCTGGCATGTATAGGAAAAGCATCGAGAGCGCCCATGAAATGGGTAGCAACGCCTGGCATGTATAGGAAAAGCATCGAGAGCGCCCATGAAATGGGTAGCAACGCCTGGCATGCATAGAAATGTCAGAAGCGAACGCCTGCGAAGCAGGTAGCAGCGCCAGGCAATTAAAGAGTATCTCTCTATACGCCTTCGGCGCTGCGGTCCGGGCGCACTCAGGCTCAACGCAAATTGAGAGCGGGCTAAGTAATAATCGCGTGCATCTCATTTTTTATAAGAGCTGTCCTTAAAGTCCTACTGTCGATACTTTGGTTTCGAGGCATCGAGATAGCCACGTTTTAAGGAGCTTCACGCGTAGGCACAGCGCTGAACCGACCTGCTTAACGAGCTCCTAAAGGCGATTGCGCATCGAACATCCCGCCTTTGCGCAAAAAAGTGACGAGCCACTTTATTTAGACTTGACGTAAATGATAATCAATTTCATTAGTCGCATCAGCTAATGAAAAACATTATCACTATCATCTTCTAACGATTCCTGAGGACCCAGTTTTATGTCCATCCATCATCCAACCTTTAACCCCCTTATGCGTATCTTTCTTTGCTTAGTGCTTAGCTTGACCTTGGTGACCAATAGCCTTGGGTGCGGGGTTGAAGATGTAGAGACAGACGACTCAGACAAAAGATTCCGAGGGCCATCAGATAATCTTACTTTAGGAGCGATAACGAAGCGATTCCTGAGACAAGCCGAGAAACCAGGTCTCAGCCTGATAATGCAAAAGTTTGGTCAAAGTAAAACGCCTGTAGAGAAATGCGAGATGTGCAGATCGGTGACTCAGGCGGTGTACTCTCTCACCCCTGAATTACTTGAGGATCTTGTTACTTTTGCAGCGGGCGGCCTAGCTTTTGGGACAGGTCTCTGTGCTAAATTGATACCTGCTAGTGCTGCCGTTGCCCCTGCGACAGCTGGTTCTAGCCTGCCAGCCACTGCTATCGCTTGTGGGTCTGCGATAGCTTTTTTGGGATTTCTTACAAAGCTAGGAATTCACTTTACAAACATTATTGGATCCAAGACTTTCGCAACAGGTTCATGCGTTGAAAACGGTTTCTGCTCTGCTGAAAGTTACGGTCAAATGATATGTGATGGCACTTTAAAACATGGAAACTGGCTTATCCACTACCGTGCTAAGGGGGTAGATATTCACGAAAAATTTATCAACTTAACAACAGTGGGGCACTGCAGGGCAGCATCTTGCGGTTCTGGTATTGGCTATGGAGCAACAAAAACATGGGGTAGCAAAACACTGATACTTGCAGATTCTGACACCTTACCTGCCGCGACCATAGGTTGGGATAGTAAAAATCAAGGACTTTACCTTTCACACCCTCAATACGGAGCCACCATCTGGCATGTTATTTCAGGTAAGAAACGCTCAACAGCAGCAAGTTGCAGGTTTGTTCCATCGTATATCCCATGCGACAGAGATGGACTTATTGCCTGCGCTCGTTCAGCAGGGGGTTTGGGATGTGTCAACTCATACTGTAGCAAGGCACTAAAGACAAAAACCATATGCCTTAGAGAAGAATTAAAAGAATGTATCGACACTAAGAAATATAACGGCGGATCAGGATGTGCAACCGGATCTTATAAAGGAAAACAAATCTGCCATAAAATCTAATTGAATTGAAAGGAACAAAAACAATGAAACAAACATGCAATCGCCGTCAACTCTCCGCCAATTCAGTCTGCGCTATTGAGTCCACATCCTGTGGCATTATCACGGTTCACGTCGGGCCTTTTAGCTTTCGCGTATCGATTCAATCCCTGCAGGCTATGCAACACGCGTTTACCGAAGCCATTGACGCACTCACCGTCAAAGAACGCCCTGAGCCCCAGCCATTGACAGCACCTGACAATAGCAAAGCAGCATGGCCGCGCTTTAGTCTCGGGGTCGCTCCGCGCGGCAAAGCCTGAGAGGGATATCGCACTTGCGCCTAGCAACAAACTCCAGTGCAGTGATAGTTATGACATGTGACTCAGTTCTCCTCTGAAATACATCACCGCGAGCTCCTGATAGCCCACGGGCGAGTCCCGGAGCTCAGCGCCAGCAATCATCGTCACTTGTTTGAATCCTGCACCAAGGGATACTGCGATCTTGTTGCTGCGTATCTGGACCTAGGCTTTCCCATCGACACTACAGCGCAACTCTGCGAGGGTAAAACCTTGCTCACCGCTGCAGTCGAGGGTGATCAATGCGAGGTGATAACCCTACTCCTTAGACGAGGCGCTGAGCTCGAGCGCGACGATGGGAGTGACACTCCCCTACAAACCGCCGTCAACCACGGACACATCGCCGCACTCAAGTGTCTGCTCGAAGCCGGTGCCCGCGTTAACACCGTATCTCGAATGGGGTGGACACCCCTAAGCCGCGCAGTGAAAGACCAGCATCGAGATATGGTTGAGCTTCTGCTCTTGCATCAGGTCAGTCCCGAGTCGGTGCACGATGCCGGTGCCCCGCCCGCCATGCAATTCGCGTGTCTCATCGAGGATGACTTTTTTTTCGAGCGCTTACTGCAGCTCGAAGGGCAAGCCAATGTGATCATCGATCATGACCTAGGCGATACTCTGCTGATGCGCTTAGCGCAGAAAGGAAACCTTAAGCGGGTGACTCAGCTCCTTAAAGCAGGCGCTCAGGTCGACACAGCGAACCGCTTCGGCTGGACAGCACGAATGATGGCAGAGGCCAATCACCACGACGAGGTAATAGAATGCCTAACTCATGCGAGAGCTACACCTTCACCGCAGGCGTGCATGCACGCGCTCGAGCTCACTGATGCAGGTAATGCTGATGCGCTACGTCAGCTGCTTGCCGACACCAAGGATAAGCCAGCATGGTTATCATTTTGCAACGCGCGAGGCGTTCCGTTGCTCACTGTGGCAGCTACGCAAGGGCATAACGACATCGTTGATGTGTTGATAGAGGCTGGATGTGATCTCAATCGTCCAACCGCTGAGCCGGGTATCACAGCCTTATCGCAAAGCATTGCCAAAAAACATGCGCACATCGCAGCGCGCTTACTTGAGGCCGGAGCTGACGTAAATCAGGGGGGCTACTCGGCTGCCCTGCTTAGTGCCATCGCAACGCGTCAACCCGACCTTGTGCGCACGTTGATGAAGCAAGGAGCGGACCTTCATCACGCCGACCCACTCGGTCAGAGTCCTCTATTCTGGGCGGTTGCGCGTCGACAACAGGAGGTGATCGCAGAGCTCATCCACGCAGGCGTTGACCTTGATCATGCAACACGCAAAGGCAGCAGCCCGTTGCATGCTGCGGTGCGTGGCGGTGATGAGCATATTGTACGTCTCTTGATCGAAGCAGGTGCCTCGCTCGAGGCACGTGACCAAGCACAAGACACGCCCTTGATGGTAGCGGCACAGCGTGTTGAGCAAAAAGGCACACCTCA
>CAYWAT010000063.1:0-14502 GCA_964456305.1 uncultured Polyangiales bacterium
GCCGGTTGCCGGGTACGAATTCGAATCAGTCGTTTAAGCTCTTCCAACACCTGGCCAATCAGGCACTCCTCCTTGCCGCTGAGGTTACCTTTGGTTTTTTCCTCAAGCATAGCGATAAGGTCGATGGTTTGACGGGCTAGCGGTAGGTTTTTCTCTACTTGGTCGGCACCCTCCAGGCCTTCGGCTAAACCCAGGCTCATGAGCACCGAGGTGCTGAGAGACAAGACGAAGGTGCTGAAGTCAATCGGAGGGTAATCTTCTTGCGCCTGACTCATGGGCTTGCATCGCCTTCATGCGCTGCATCTGCGTCATCCTCCGTGTCGTCAGCGATAAGCTCGCTAACATCGGGAAGATTTTTGAGATGCTTTTCGTAGTCCTCTAGCGTGATGTCCTGCTTGTCGATGTGCCGCCTAAAAGTGCGTTTGTCGAAATAGTGTCGTTCCATAGCGGCGATTCTCTACTCCAACTGCTTGGCAATGCAATCGATTCCGGCTCTAATCCCCAAAGGAGGTGCCCACGCCACGCGCGGCTTGTACCAGTTCGCCCTCGGGGGATACTAAGCGTAGCTTGCCTGCTGCCTCTTCAAGGGAGACGTCTTTGATGTCGGTTCCCTTCAGGGCAACCATGCGGCCGAAGGCCCCTTTGGCGATAAGCTCGGCTGCTTTGACGCCGTAACGTGTGCCCAGCACCCGGTCGAAAGCGGTGGGCGTCCCGCCGCGCTGCAAATGCCCTAGTACGACCACGCGGCATTCAGGTCCTTGCGCCTCTTCGATATGGTTAGCGATGAACTGGCCTACGCCGCCAAGGAGATGCGGATCGGTGCGGTCGGGCACATGCTTTGCAACCACACGCTCGCCGTTTTTCATCACGGCGCCTTCAGCAACACAGACAATGGTGAAGCGTCGACCAATGCGGCTGCGCTTTTCGATAGCCGCCATCACGCCTTCGATGCTGTAGGGGATCTCTGGGATCAAAATCACATCGGCGCCCCCTGCCATGCCGCCCGCTAGAGCGATCCACCCGGCGTAACGACCCATGGTTTCCACCACCAGCACGCGTTTGTGTGCTTGGGCTGTGGTGTGCAGGCGATCGACTGCATCGGCGACGATGGCTGAAGCGGTATCAAAACCAAAGGTTTGATCGGTGGCGGGCAAGTCATTGTCGATGGTTTTGGGTACGCCAACGATGGGAATGCCTTTGGTCATTAAACGATGCGAGATGGCCATCGTGCCGTCACCACCGATGCACACCAAGGCATCTAGTTTTTGTGCTTGTACGTTGGCAACCACGCGGTCGGAATGGTCTTCGTAACGTGCTTTGCCGTCGGCATCTTTACCCACCAGTACCTTGAAGGGATCATCGCGATTCGATGCGCCTAAGATTGTGCCGCCTTGGGTAAGAATCCCTGAGGTATCGTCGGCGGTGAGAGGGCGATAAAGATTGTGCAGCAGGCCATGAAAGCCATCGCAGATGCCCACCACTTCGATATTGTGGTGAAAGAGGGCGGTTTTGGTAACTGCTCGAATCACCGCGTTGAGGCCCGGGCAATCGCCCCCGCCTGTAAGAATGCCTATGCGACCTACCTTGCTCATGACGCGCACTAGAGCTCGAACTCAGGAGCTCGTCAAGAATGCTTTCTTGCCTAAGTCCTCGAAGGCATGTAACTGCACCCAAGAATGACAGAAGCCAATGCGCAGTATGCTGCTCAAAGCATGCATTCCAAGCCGATGCGGGTGTGGCGTTATCTGCCTGCCAGCATTGTTTTAGCGCTGGGCATTCCTCTGATTTTTATCGTGGTCATGGCCCTGGTTGATGGGGTCAGCTACGCGCGCCAAGCCCCCCTGCGCGCTGTGTTGGGCAACACGACCTTTGATGCTTTGCAAGGAGGGCAGCGTACGCCCCAGCACTACATGGGTGAGCGGTTTTTAGCGCCTGACTTCACTCTGCGCGATCAACACGGACAGCCTTGGCGCCTACGTAGCCAGCGTGGTCGTCTGGTGGTGATGAATTTTTGGAGCGTGACCTGTGCGCCCTGCATTGAAGAGATTCCTTCCCTACAAGAGTTGGCATGGCTAACAGAGGGATGGGGCGATGTGGATGTGGTGATGGTGAGCATCGACAAAAACTGGGAGGCAGTGAGTCCGGTGTTTGAGTCGTCGCCGCGTTTTCCTGTGCTCTTCGATCCGCAAAAGAAAGTAGTGCGAGAACTGTATGGCACGCGTCTTTATCCCGAGACCTGGGTCATCGATAAACAGGGCCTGATTCGTCTGCGTCTTGACGGCAAGCAAGCCTGGTCCAGTCCGGTCATGCTGGATGTGTTGCGGGCGTTACGCTGATTGTTGCCACAGAATTTTACAAAAAATCCTCGAGGTTAATAAGCAATTAGAGCGATACTGAACTTATGCCTGTGTGGGTTCGAGCTGGGTTCTGTGCTGCGATGTGTGTTATCGGCACGCATTGCGCGACCTCACAGACCAACGCCTCGAAGACGGCAGACTCCCATCCGCGTGCGCCTGCATCTCTGTGTCAAACCCTGGGGCAACCACTGACGATTGCGACGGGCGCGACGGATGCGCAAACCCTGACGGGCACGCGCTCGGCCCTCATCACCTACCGTGATGCCGTCTCGCAAGGGCAACGCAACACGACGCTGGATGCGGCACTCACACCCTCCTGTGCGCCGTATGGGCTAAGTGAGTTTATGCTGCCGCCCCAGCGCATACGCACGCAAACACATCGCACGGCTGCACCATCCCAGCAGCCTTGCATGCACCATCGCTATTACGCACCCGTGCTTACGCGCCTTGAGGATACGCCTGCAGCTTTACTCTGTGAGGACCATGAAGCCTGTGTGGCGCAAAAGACACGCGATGCGGATGATTGTTGGCATTGTCATGTGACGACCGCGGTGCACTTAGGTTGGCAGGTTCGCATCGATGCCAATGATGCCAATGCCAATGCCATCGCGACGGCTTCAAGCTTTGACACCCTCTTTGTGGCGGCGCTCTTGTCCATTAGTTACCAGGGCTTTGATCGCATTGGCGTTTGGGCGGTGCGTCAAGGAAAAGCCATTGCATTGCCCGTGATTCCGCTTGGTGAGCTGAAGCTGGAGGGTATTCGCGAGCCTTGGTTATCGCTGCAAGTGCGCGGTCAAGATGGCGTTGCGCTTCGCTTTGCAGTCGACCGAGTCCATAGTGCCGAGGTTGAGTTGCGCATTGGTCAGCGCGAAACGCCGCAGATTGACTGGCAGTCCGATATCGCACCCTTCGTTCAGGCCCAGTCCGATGAAAATAGACTCATGAAGCGCGAGCTCGACGCTATTGCCCGGCGTATTGCACCGCGGGCAAACTCCCTTAAGCGTGATAGCCATCAGGGCCGCAGCATGATGGTGTGGACACAACCCTCGAAGGGAAAGTCCCTGCTGCAGGCTCAGCCGATTTTGTGTCGCCAGCCACGCTAAGCGGTTGTTGCTTGTGTTGAGCTCAATCTGTCATTAAGTTTCGGCCTTATCTTTGCGCGGATAAACCCTGATTTTTGGCAATGTCATTGATCTCACCCTCATCGCACCCTTGGCCTTCTTGGATCACCGCAACGCGGGTGGGATCGCGTTGGGTGGGCGTGGACTTGGGCGGCGAGGAGTCTGTAACGCAGCAGCATGCCCAGTCTGCCGGGTGCTTGCCCGCCTTTGTGCTGGGCGCACATGCCGAGGGGATCGATGTATCGCGGCGGCATCGTTTGCGCATTGGTCTGGAGGGGCACTGGCATCCCGCATCGTGGTTGGCCGAGTTGCCGCGACATCGTCGTTTACGCGAGCAGTTAGGGCGTGCTCAAGCCAAGGGTGTGCAGGTGGCGGAGGTGGAGGGGGCGCGACGTGATGCTTTATACGCTAGCTCCTCATTTCAGCGTCTCAATCATGCCTGGCAACACAGGCAAGGTATGGCGCCCATGGCGTTTGCATTGAGCTGGCAACGTACGCATCAGACCCTGCCCTGTCGTATATGGGTGGCACGTCATCGCGCTGCTTTGTCGGGTTATGTCATGGTGGTTGCGCTAAGTCCTCGGCGTTGGGTGGTTCAACACTGGGTGCGTCACCCCAGCGCTCCTAATGGTTTGGTTGAGTTGATGATCGCGCAGGTGTTACGCGCTGCTGCAGCGCAGGATGTGCAGGATCTTTCCTTAGGAATGTCGCCTTTAGCAGGGGAGGTTAATCCCATACTGAAAGTGATTCGCCGGGCATCACAGTCTCTTTATTCCTTTGAGGGATTGCATACTTTTAAGCGACGTCTGCAACCTCAGCGTTGGGATGAGGTCTATTTGGCATACCCCAAATCGAGCTCAGCAATCGCAGCCTTGTACTGGGTGCTACGCGCGTTTGCGGGCAAAGGACTTCTTGCCTTTGCCTGGCAGTCTTTGCGTCATCGGTTGAGTCAAGGACCTCGACGCGCTTCCTTTTACGCTCCACGAGAAATCGAATCAAAGGCCTGACTCCAACGCCGCAATGAGCGACCTCGCTGTGCATCAATAGAGCCATTCGGCGCAGTGCCGATCAGCGCGTCCAGCCGCGCTTGGATAGCGCTGACATCGTGCATGGCTGGGTTACGGGCGCTGCCGAAGAGGGTGGCGAAGTGGCGCGGTGAGCCGTGATAAATGCGCGCCATCTGACCCAGCAGCCGTGCTTGCTTGGTCTTATCGAGGGTGGCAAATCCTTCACCCTGAGAGGCAACGCGCATCGCTTTTTGGTAGTTCTTGATATGGCGCCGGGTGGTGCTGATATGGTCACCCCCCTGTTCAAGGGCCTTGATGAAGCGCTCAAACTGAGGCGGGTCAAGCTGTGCGGCACGGGTGTACCAGCCCCCGCGATGCTCGCGTCGCACCAAGCGGGTGAGGTAAATGTCCAGGTGATGTTCGACGCGCTCAAGCAAGGGTGTGATGGCAGGAAACTCTCCGGCCAAACGCACAAGACCCTGGTCACGTCCATATTGCCGACGCAGCACAAGGTAGCGTTCTCGTATGTCCTTGTTGTAAAGAGTCCGTGTCGCTGCCATAAAGCGCAGCTCCTCGCGGGGCAGTCCGGTTGATTGCGCAAAGGTTTCGCCAAAGTTCTCGAGCAACTGATCATAGTTGCCCATGTTGGCTAAGGCGTGCAGTTCGCGCGCATCTTGGGGCGACAGGGATGCAGGCGGCGTATCCTCGCCCAAAACCAGCACATCATACCACGCGAGGGTGATGCGTCCTCGAGCGTCGATGGCATGCAGGTCCTCTCTGCCGATCCCAAGTTGGTCAAGCAGTCGAGGGGGTACGACGCTGTCATCCAGCAACGCGACGACGTGTAGCTGGGTGAGCAGCTGCCCGCGCCCATAGGATGCGGGGGCGTTGGCACTGGTGGCGAGACGGGAGGCAACAAAACGATTGCCCGATTCGATGCGCGCATTCGCTTGGCTGATGTGATGAAAGACAGCCTGTTCATCAGGCGGGATAGCTTGGACGATGAGCGCTTGCTCGAGTTGCTTAGGTTGGATGGTGGCGGGAGGGGTACGGCTTGGCTTTTCAGATGAGGCTGCGTTGTGCATGCGCAAAGCATGATTCAACGCCTCGAGAGCGGCATGGTTAAGATCACCCGTTGCATGCAGGTCCCCCTGTTTGCGCTGAAATGCCTTCAAAGCTGCCCGAGTGCGAGGTCCGAAGATCCCGTCCTCTTTGAGTGGCGGCTGTTGTCCCATGTGATTGAGGGCCTGCTGGGTTTCGTACACCGTGGGGTGCGATGCGCGCAGATGACGAAAAGAGATAGCGGGGACGGGAAGGGCAATGGACATAACACCTCGACCGCGGGCATTGAGCTGACGCGAGTAGGGTGTTTATCGGTTTGTTATCGGCTTTGTTGCGTTAAGAATTGTCAACGCAGGTCAACCCAAGAGGGTTTCGATGGACGGCGCCAGCTTTTGCGGCTTTGTTGCGGGGGCAAAGCGTTTGATGACCTCCCCCTGTCGGTTGACCAAAAACTTGGTGAAGTTCCATTTGATCGCGCTGGTACCCAAGGCGCCGGGGGCTTGTGCTTTGAGGTACACAAAAAGTGGGTGGGCCTGCTTGCCGTTGACATCCACCTTGCTGTGCATCGTAAAACTCACGCCGTAATTGAGCTGGCAAAACTCAGCGACGCTTTCCTCTGAGCCGGGTTCTTGCTGACCAAACTGATTGCAAGGGAACCCAAGCACCGCGAGTCCCTTTGATTGATAGCGCTGATGCAAGGCTTCGAGCCCTTCGTACTGCGGTGTGAAGCCACATTTGCTTGCTGTATTGACGATGAGCATCACCTGCCTGCGATAGGTTTGCAGGGTGTAGCATTCGCCATCGATGCGTTGAACTTCGATGCCATAGATGTCGGCTGGTTGTTGTTGGGACATGCTGCTAGTTTAGGCCCACCTTGGCTGTCTCTTCCACTTCCCAGCGGCCCGATTTGGGGCGTAGCGTGGTGCGCGTGTCATCGGGGCGGATTTTTAACGTCCGCGATACTTATGCGCGCCTGCTGCATATATCTTGGCCATCGCTTATTTTTGCCTGTCTCCTGGGTTACGCCGCGATCAATGCCCTCTTTGCCAGCCTTTATCTCAACTTCGAACCGTGCATTGAGGGAGCCACCCCAGGATCGTGGTGGGATGCTTTTTTCTTCAGCGTGCAAACCATCTCTACCGTGGGGTATGGCGGGCTTAAACCTCAGGGCACCTGTGGGAATGCACTGGCCTCTTTGGAGTTGTTGGTGGGTGTTCTTAGCATTGCCCTGGTAACGGGAATCGTTTTTACCAAGTTTGCTCGCCCCAGAGCCGGGGTTATTTTCACCGACAAAGCCATTATCGAAAACTGGAACGGCCAACCTCACCTGATGTTTCGCCTCGCTAATGCGCGCGGTAACGACATCGTGGCCGCTTCACTGCGTGTGACGGTGGTGCTGGAAGAGCGTAGCGCGGAAGGGCGTGTGATGCGTCGTTTGCACGACCTGCAATTGGTGCGCGACCATACCCCCATTTTATTGATGAGTTGGTTGGTGATGCATCCCATCGACGCGCAAAGCCCTCTTTACGGCAAGTCGCTTGAGGATTTTCGAAAAGACGATATTCGTATCATCGCCAACATGACCGGCATGGATGGCGCATTTATGCAGCATATCTACCTCTATCATACCTACACGTATCGAGACATCGTTGAACAGGCCTACTTCGCTGATGTGATCGCGCCCTTGCCGGATGGCCGTTATCAACTGGACCTGCGCAAGTTCAATCATGTGCATTACCTAAACGACACACATGGATAATCTTCGAAAACAACAAATCTTTATTGTGCTTTTAGGCTTGATTGCCTTCATTGCTATTCATCGCTTGGTTGCACAAAATTTCGGCCCCCAAAAGGTCTCTTACAGTCAGTTTCTCAGCGAGCTCGATCAGGGCAAAATCGAAAGTGCCGAAGTGCGATCGATGGAAATTATCGCACTGATGCGAGGCAATGAAGGGCAGAAGAAATCAATTGTCACCGAGCGCATTCCCGGCATTGAAGAGCGCGCCATCGTCGACGAAATGCGCAAACAAGGCGTCGATTTTTCCGGTAAAATCGAAAGCGCATCCTGGTGGGAACCACTGCTTTATGGCTGGATCATTCCCATCGGTTTCATGATTTTGATTTACTCCTTTGTGATGCGGCGCGTGATGAAACGCGGCGGGCCTTTGAGCTTTGGCAAATCCGAGGCAAAAATTTACGACCAGACCAAGCAAGAAAAGGTCACCTTTCGCGATGTTGCCGGTGTTGACGAGGCCCGTGAAGAACTCGTTGAGGTGGTGGACTTCCTCAAAAACGCCTCCAAGTACCAGTCCCTAGGTGCACGCATTCCTAAGGGCGTTCTGTTGGTGGGGCCGCCGGGAACGGGCAAAACCCTACTTGCCAAAGCCGTCGCCGGTGAAGCGGGAGTGCCTTTCTTTTCTATTTCCGGCTCGGGCTTTGTGGAGATGTTTGTCGGGGTTGGAGCGGCGCGTATGCGTGACATGTTTCGCCAAGCCAAAGAACGCGCGCCCTGCATTGTCTTCATCGATGAGCTGGACGCCATCGGCAAATCCCGCGGCGGCGTCGCAGCCATGGCCACCCACGACGAGCGTGAGCAAACCCTCAACCAGCTGCTTGTGGAGATGGATGGCTTTGATGCCAGCAATGGCGTGGTCTTGATGGCCGCGACTAACCGGCCAGAGGTGCTTGACCAAGCTTTGATTCGCCCGGGTCGTTTTGATCGCCAAGTGCTGGTGGACCGTCCCGATATCAAAGGGCGCGAAGACATCCTCAAGGTGCATGCCCGCAACATTAAGATCAGCCCCGATGTGGATTGCCGCGTGATCGCGCAGCGCACGCCTGGCATGGTGGGGGCTGACCTCGCAAACATCATCAACGAGTCTGCCTTGGCTGCGGCTCGACGCGGGGCGCAGTATGTGGAGCAGGAGGATCTGGTCGAGTCCATCGATCGCATTCAGTTGGGGCTCAAGAAGCGCAACAACGCGATGAACGATGAGGAGCGCAAACGGGTGGCCTACCATGAAGGTGGGCATGCCTTGGTGGCGATGAGTGTGGATCACGCCGATCCAGTGCATCGGGTCACCATCATCCCGCGTTCGATTGGCGCCTTGGGAGTGACGTTGCAGCTGCCCACCGAGGAGCGTTACCTGATGACTCGCGAGGAATTACTCGACCGCATTTGCGTGATGCTGGGTGGGCGTGCTGCCGAGGAAATCGTCTGCGGTAACTTGTCTACGGGGGCCCAAAACGACTTGGAGCGGGCGACCGAAACAGCGCGGCAAATGGTGTGTCGTTTTGGCATGAGCGCGACCTTTGGCGCGCAGACCTTTGGCAAACCCTCGGGATCGCGTTTCTTGGATATGCCGGTGAGCTTTGGCGAGGAGCGAAACTTTAGTGAGCAGACCGCGCAGGCCATCGATGCGGAGATTCACCAGTTGCTCAAACAAGAGCATGAGCGGGCCCTGCGTGTGATCCAAGAAAGGCGCGACGTGCTTGAGACCATGGCCGAGCGTCTCCTCGAGGTTGAGACATTGGATCGTGACGAGCTCGATGAGTTTGCACGGCACGCGAAAGCTGCTTAGGCAGGGCCGGTAAGGAGCACGCGACAATGACGGATTGGTTAACGAAGGCCTGGGCTCGAAACGATACGCGACAGCTGCTCATCGCGGCTGCAGTGTTTGTTGTAACCTGGATAGCTGTCTGGTTGCTACGCGTGACTATTAGCAGTCGAGTCAAAAAGCTGGCTGATCGCACACACACCCAGTTTGATGATGTCATCAGCGAGGTGCTGCAGCGCAACGGCTTCTTCCTTTATTTGGCGCTGGCGCTGTATCTGAGTTCCTGGTTTTTGCGCTTGCCCGACGGTGCGCATGTCCTCGTGCATCGCGTCGTTGGCGTTAGCATCCTGTTGCAAGCCGCCATTTGGCTGCAGGCGGGGATTCAAGCCAGCCTCAACTGGTGGCGCGATCGCAATGACAGCAAGGCCAGCGGTGCCACCATGGCTGCCGGTTTGGGCTTCCTCTCGCGCTTAGCGATTTGGAGCAGCGTCCTCATCTTTGTGATGTCGATGATGGGGGTGCGCATCGATGCCTTGGTTGCCGGCCTGGGTGTGGGCGGTGTGGCAGCGGCGTTGGCAGTGCAGAATATCCTCGGTGACTTGTTTGCCTCGCTGTCGATGTACTTCGATCGCCCTTTTGACTTGGGTGACTTCATCGTCATCGATGATTTTTTAGGCAATGTCGAAAAGATCGGTTTGCGTTCCACCCGCTTGCGCTCGCTTTGGGGAGAACAGCTGATCTTTGCCAACTCGGACATCATCAAAAGTCGCATTCGCAACTACAAGCGCATGTTCGAACGTCGTCTGCATTTTCATGTGGGCGTGACCTATGGCACTCCCTTGGCCAAGTTGCGCGAGATCCCCGGCGCCATTCGCAACATCATCGAGACCACCGGCACAACCCGCTTTGATCGCTGTCATATGAAGTCCTTTGGTGACTCGGCGCTCGTTTTCGAGGTGGCCTATTATGTTTTATCCCCCGACTATGCGGTGTACCTGGACTGCCAGCAGGCCATTAACTTCGACATCATCAAGTACTTTGATGAGCAGGGCATTGATTTCGCCTTCCCCACGCAGACGGTGCATCTGGTGACTGAAGGCAATCAGGGAGCGTCACCACATGCCACGCTAGGAGCTGCTGCATGATCGCCTGTGTGCAGCAAGGCACAGAGGCCTTCGATGCGCGCGTTAAGGGTTTGGTACAGCGCGGCGCCGATGATCTGCGTCGTGTTGAGAGCCAGGTGCAGACCATTCTCGATGCGGTTGCCCAAGAGGGAGATGTCGCCGTAAAGCGCTTTGTTCAGCAATTCGAGGGCCGCGCGCTCGAGCGCCTGACACTCCGTGCTGAACCATGGCAGGCGCAGGCCGATACTGTAAGCGAGCCCATAAAAGCGTCACTAACCTGGGCAGCCGAGCGCATCCGTCATTATCACGAGCAACAGCGCGCTGCCCAGCAGGATTTTCATTTCACCGATACCGATGGGGTTGCGCTGGGGCAGCGCAGTGAGCCTCTGGCTGCGGTGGGCGTGTACGCTCCGGGAGGCAAGGCGCGATATCCATCGTCGGTGCTGATGACCGCTATCCCTGCACAAGTTGCGGGAGTGAAACGCATTGTATTGGCAACACCCAATCCCACGCCCGAGGTGCTCGCTGCCGCGACGATTGCAGGTGTGCACGAGATACTGGATGTGGGCGGCGCTCAGGCCATTGCCGCGCTGGCTTATGGCACCCAATCGATTGCGCCGGTGGATAAGATCGTTGGCCCGGGCAATCTTTATGTGGCTGCAGCCAAGCGTTTGGTCTTTGGTCGTGTGGATATCGACAGCATCGCTGGCCCCAGCGAAATTTTGGTCGTGGCTGACGATGGGGCCAATCCGGAGGTTATCGCGGCCGATTTACTCGCTCAGGCCGAGCATGACGAAGCGGCTTATGCCTGGCTGATCACGTTGTCCCATGCCCAGGCCAAGGCCGTGATGCAGGCTCTCGAAGCCCAGCTCGCATCCTTGCCCCGCGCGTCGATTGCCCGTGCGTCGATAGAAAACCATGGCGCGATCTTCGTCGTCGAGGACCGTCAGTATGCCTGTCAGCTGTCCACTCAGTTAGCCCCGGAGCACTTGTCGCTCGCTGTGGCCGATCCTGAGCATTGGATGCCTGCGATTCGTTCGGCTGGGGCGATTTTCATGGGGTACCACACCCCAGAGACCGCCGGCGATTATGCTGCTGGTCCAAGCCATGTGCTGCCTACCGGCGGTGCAACCCGCTTTGCCTCACCTTTAGGGGTACAGGACTTTGTGCGCCGTAGCTCTCTGATCAACTACAGCTCCGTTGATGCGCTGCGCCGGCACCAGACCCACCTCGACGCGCTGGCGACGCTCGAAGGGCTTGATGCACATGCGCGTGCAGTGCGCGTCCGTATCAAAGACAATCCCTAAAAGGCCACTAGGTCTTGGATGTGCGTAAGCATTTCCGGCTTTTGCGATCGAAAATGGAGCTCTCGACCATCGGGGGTATAGATGTTGAGCCCGCCTTGGTAAGGATAGGACTGCTCGGTCCAGGTGAAGATAGCCGGGGAAGTAATATGCATGCCATGCACATTGCTTTCTCGTGGTTGCGGCGAGGGGCTATTGATAGGGCTTAGCTGCAAGACACCCATCTGATTTCTGTTGTTGGTAAGCGTCCACAGCTGGTTGGCATCGCCTAATGCGAAGCCGTTATGTCCAAAGTCTCCGCCCAGTAAGCGTTCACGCACAATCCAACCCTCTGATCGGAAAGTCTCTGGATTGATAACTTCGATACCACCGTCGTATTTGCCGCGAATGCCTACATGGCTGAGCCAAAGCCTTTGGCTCTGTGGATTAACGATGAAATTACCGAAGGGGTTGATGCCTTGTAGTTCGATGCCCTGCATGCCGGGCTGCGTCGCGTTGGTATCGATGAGGCTATTCGTGCGTGTATCGATCACCGCAACGGTGGCTCTCAATGGATACGAGGGCAGTCCGTCGGGAGTGATGCTGAAGCGACCGATGCTCACGAAGAGGCGATCCCGATGCAAAACACCCATGCTGGGTTTGACGATGCTCTGCCTGTTATCCAGGCGTCTGAAGCTGCTCAGGTCAATGCTGCCCAACACCATGCGTTGCGTGGGTTGCCCAAAATCCAGGATCAAGATCCGTGGGATGCCGTTGCAGATAAGGTAGGCTTTGTTTTCGTTGAGGCTGATCAACTGCGTTGGCTTGAGTAGGGCATTGGTCAGGAGGGCATCGTTGAGGTTGAGCTCGCGTTGCGTGGATTGCCTTGTCTCCAGGGGGCGCAGATAGATGACGGAATCGCCATTGCGCCGTTGCTCAAGAATCACCGCATGCTTCGGCGTGCGCGTGATCTGGGAATGGGGCGCGAAGCGTTGTCTGAGAGGATCACTCACAACCTCACCGCTGGGTAAATCTAAGGTGCTCACGGTATTGTCGCCGTTAAAGGAGCGGCTGAGCATCATCACATGGTCGGCTTCGCCTTTGCTGAGCAGGGCGAGTGGGTCGTCGTCGCTATTCCCGCAGGCGCTATGGCTTAAGAGCAGCGCGATAAGGCAAAAGGGGATGAAACGCAGGCGTTCTACAGCAATCATGAAGACCTCCGGGGGTAGTAAGGTGACAAAGACCGACGTCAGTATACATTTGTATACACTCTGGGCTTTCTTGTCTATCTCAATCCTCGGCTTGATTTCATGACGGGGCCCATTGCGGCGGCGGTGCGTAGTGACAGGTCAAGCCAGCATGGTTGCGACGTGCCACAGCGGGGTATGGAAGAGGCTTGCGTGGGGGATAATCCTTGGCATGGCCTGCTGGATCGCGGCCTTCTCTGCACGAGCACAGGAGGGGTATGGTGCTACCGCCACCGTGGATGCGACAGAGGCAACTCCGCCTCTGGGTGCCTCGGGGGTGCGACCTACAGAGCAGGCCGGCGCGCTTAACAACCTGGCCGATGCACTGCGTCAGCTGCCCGGCGTGCGTCTTAATGTGCTCGGTGGCCCGGGCGCGTTCACCGCCTTGTCGATTCGCGGGGCTGCCATAGAGCATACGGAGGTCTTGCTGGATACCATGCCCCTGATGGCTGCCGACGGTGAGACCTTGGACCTGGCCTTGCTCCCCATCGATTGGCTTGAGGGTGCCCTGCTTTACCCGGGGTTGGCTCCCACGTGGGTAGGCGCAGGCGCTATTGGTGGGGTGCTGCGTCTATTACCCCCTCGCATGCTGAAGCCATCGCGCTTGGATCTGCGCGTTAGTGCGGGTTCCTTTGGGCATGTGCGCACGCATCTGTCCGCGCGTTGGGGCGATGCACAGACCTGGCAGAGTTATGTGTCTTTAGGGTGGCAGCGCGCCAAGGGCGATTTTCGCTTTGATGATGAAGGTGACCCTTTTGATCCAGGCGACGACACGCAGCGCCGGCGCCAAAACGCAGCATTTCAGCGCGTGAATGTGTGGGCACAAGCGACCCGTCGTGTGCATCGCGGTGAACTGTCGGTGGGCCTGTGGACCTTGCACGATCAAGGCGGCGTTCCGGGGGTTGCCACCCGCCCTACACAGCATACGCGGCGAGTCCGTCGTCCTTTCATGGCCTTCTTGGATTACCGTGCCCAGTCTTTGCCCGATGATGAAGGCATGCCCTGGCGTGTTCATACCGCCCTCGCTGCCGGTTATGTCAATCGCCAAGTTGCCGACCCTTTTAACGAACTGGGGCTGGGAGCCCGCGCGCTTGAGGACCACGGTCTGCGTATATGGTCACGGGTGGCGGCGGAGGCCGGGCTGTTCCCCTGGCTGACGCTGACTCAGGCCTTGAGCTGGGACTACAATGCCTTGGGAACGCGCAATACCCTGGTGCAAGAATCGCCCTCGCATTCACAGCGTCATGAACTGCGGCTGAACTCCGGCGCCATCTTGCATAGCCGTTGGCATGGGTGGCGTTGGCGCATGCTGCCTTCGCTGCGTTTGACGATGATCCATGCGCGTTTGCAGGATGTGTCGAGTTCTGAACCTGCAATGCAGAGGCGGCATCTGTGGCTACCCACCCTGCGTTTGGGTATCGAGCTGCAAGCGCCTGCCTGGATCGCTTTGCATGCCTCGGTAGCCCGTGCGTTGCGGGCCCCTTCGCTCACAGAGCTCTTTGGTGATCGCGCTTTTCTGCGGGGGGCGATTGACCTGAATCCCGAACGCGCATGGCTGGTCGATGCAGGTCTGCGTTTGCATTACGCCTGGGGTGAGAGCCGTATTGAGGCTCAGCTGCGCGCTTTTTTCAGCGATGTTGACGATTTGATTCGTTACATTCGCAATGCTCAGTTCACGGCGATTCCGCAAAACATTGCCCGCGCCCAGCGAGCCGGCGCGGAGCTGAGTGTGCGGGGCGATATG
>CAYWAT010000064.1:0-6314 GCA_964456305.1 uncultured Polyangiales bacterium
AGCAGAGTGCGGCGAAGCCGGAGCTCGACGTATCTTTAATACGCCTTCGTCGCTGCGGTCCGGGCGCGCTCAGGCTCAAAGCAAATTGAGAGCGATCTAGAGAAAGAGATGACACTGCATATGCCTCGTACGCGAACAACTGCGCGAGATAGTTGCGACGCAGGGCGATGCCACCCTTGCCTCGGGGTTCAATCGAGATAGCGTGCGCGCCATGGACGTTCTCTTATCGCGCGATGACATCTACAACTTGCCTTCAAAGCAGCGCGTGGATGCCATTGTGCACGCAGGCACCGCCGATTTGTACCTCCAGCGCGGGCCCACGGTGGACCGCACGCTCAAAAGTCATTACGGTGACGCCCTCGAAAGCAACCTCGAGCAACAGCGCGATCTGCTTGAAGAGGTGAACATGCCTGACAACGGCGTGGTGCGCATCACGCCGGGGAAGTTGCGCTGTGATTTTCTGATGTGGGTTGCCCTGCGCGCGCCTGTCGAAGAGGAGGTCATGGATACAGCCGTGCAGGTCGAGCGGCTGCGCCAGGGAGTGGATGCGCTGCTCCGTTTTGCTGCCGAGCGCCAAGCAACGCGCGTCGCAATACCGCAGTGGCTCGGTCAGGTAAAGTTTGCCGAAGATGCCGAGCATGCCGAGCATGTGGTGCGCGCCATCTTGACCTACGAAGAGCAATGTTATGCCGATAAGCGTTCCACAGGCGTGGAAGAAGTGCTGGTATGCAACCTCAGCTACGCCTTACAGCGCCGTTTGCAGCAAAAACTCGGCAGACTGGTCAAAGAGATGCAAAGCGATGAACAACGTAACGCGTCGCGCAGCACGACCGCATCGTCATCACGCAAATCACGCCCGCGCCAGTCGGCCGCCAAGAAAAGACTAAGCCCCGCAGACATCCAAGAGGGATTGCAGCGCGCCAAGGAGTATCGCATCCACGCCACCTTTGCGAAAGATGACTGGATCAATCACCCGCGCTTTGGATTAGGCCGCGTCATTGAGGTGCACCCCGAAGGCATGATGTTCACGGCCTTGTTTGAGGATGCGTCGCAGCGTCGCCTCGTACACGGACGCTAAACCACTTACTTACTACGATAGACGATCATTCCGTGGGTCAAATCGTAAGGAGACAAGGCCACCGTGACGCGGTCGCCCAAAATCACGCGAATGCGGTTTTTGCGCATGCGGCCACAAAGCTGGGCACGCACATCGGTGCCAGCGTCGGTTTTGACGTTAAACTGGCCGCCGGCAAAAACGTCGGTAATAACGCCTTCAAGTTTTACATGATCGTCGCGACTCATTCACCTCTCCTTATGGGCCACTCGCTCGCTTAACGAAGACCGGGAGCGCAGTTTAGTGCACCCCTCAAGCTCTGTCGAGGTTGCTACCCGTGATTCTGCAAATCAACGCCAACCATCCCGAACCGCATAAGATTCAACGCGTGGCCGGATTGATTCAACGCGCGAAACTCGTTGCGATACCCGGAGACTCGGGGCTGTGTTTGGTCGCGTTGGCCGAATCCAAGAAAGCCGTTGGCTCTTTGCGCGACGCTCTTGGTTTAAGAGAACGCGACTCGATTAACCTTTGGGTCGCGGACCTTTCAATGGCCAGTCGCTATGCAGAAATCGATAACCAAAGCCACCGCGAGCTGCGTCGCAAACAAAGACCGTCCATCTCCTTGGCGTTGCCGGCGCATCGTCAAAGCGCACGTTGGCTCGTGGACCGCCATAAGCAAGTCAGCATTGAGATTCCTTCATCGCCTTGGACTCTGGGGCTTTTAGATCACCTCGACACCGCGCTTGCGACCGCCCTTTTGGTCGACGACAAAGACGACGCGCTGACCATCCCCGCCGATGCCATGCAGCGTTATCCACACATCGATACGGTGCTGGACGTACTCTAAATCGATCGTTTTCGATTTGCTTTGAGTCTGAGCGCGCTCGAACCGCAGGACCGAAGACGTATAGAGAGATTCTATGGATGCTCTACGTTGGAGGTTCCACTGTCACTACACGCTACTACCCGCGTTGCGGGCGTTCGCTTTTGGAATTTCTATGACGGCCAGGCGTTGTTACTTGCTCCGCAAGCGCTCACTTCGTTCGCACACAACGCACAGAGTCTGGAGCGTTGCAGTAACTAGGGTGGTCACCAGCGAAAGCCAGGATCAGAGTGAATCGAGAGCGATCTCTGCTCAATGAAACACATAACGCCCCACCAAACGCAATGCATAGCCCACCGCGGTGCCGATACATACACCGACAAAGTCTGCGAATAAGTCCCATGGGTCGGAGTTGCGCCAGGGAATAAAGCCCTGCTGCCACTCGTCAAAGGCGCCCCACCCCACGCCAATCACAAGGGTCAGAAACACAACAAAAACCCAGGACCTATCGGGCCAGGTCAGCATCACCGCAGTCACGAGCACGACACCCAGCAGCGCGTACTCCATGCAATGCAGCAGCTTATCGCTCAACCACCCTGTCAGCGTACTCGCAGCCTGGCTGGGCATGACCGTTGGAAGCACAAGGATGACGATCATCACTAGCAAGGCAAGCCACCATGCCCATGCAACAACCCTCCTGTTCCTAGACCGCCGTCGATTCACTCTGATCCTGGCTTTCGCTGCTAACTACCCTAGTTACTGCAACGCTCCAGACTCTGTGCGTTGTGTGCGAACGAAGTGAGCGCTTGCGGAGCAAGTAACAACGCCTGGCCGTCATAGAAATTCCAAAAGCGAACGCCCGCAACGCGGGTAGTAGCGTGTAGTGACAGTGGAACCTCCAACGTAGAGCATCCATAGAATCTCTCTATACGTCTTCGGTCCTGCGGTTCGAGCGCGCTCAGACTCAAAGCAAATCGACGGCGGTCTAGCTTGGGGAGAGTCAGGCACTTTGCTGATAGATAGGCAAACGCAAGGAGGATGAGACCGTCGGCGAACTTGCAGTTTCAGCAGGCAAGGAGGCGGACGTTACTTCAGAACGAGCACGCAAGCTGTGACGGTTAGCCGAAGTAACCACAGCGTCCACTTCATGACCTATCAACGCGCTTGCAGAGGCATTGGGAGTGGCGAGATGCACAATCTCATTGCGTTCGCTGCGTCCAGAACACTGATGCGGGTCGCGGCTGTTGGGACGCTCCACCAAGACACGCAGTGACTGTCCGACAAGAGACTGCAGATGAGCGGACTGCTGCACCTCAATCAATGCAAGCAAGCGCTGCAAACGCTGGTCTTTGATATCTTCGGGGATATCTTGCGCCTGGAGCTTGAGCGCTGGGGTGTAGGGACGCGGCGAATAGCTAAAGGCAAACGCCGCCACAAAACCAACCTCGCGCACCAGACTCAGGGTCTGCTCAAAGTCCTCTTCGCTCTCGCCCGGAAAGCCAACGATAATATCGGCAGAGAGCGTAAAGCCCGGCCGCGCCTCTTTCAGCGCTAGGGCACGCTCGATGTACTCCTCGCGGGTATAGCGACGCAGCATGCGCTTCAGCACGGCGTTGGAGCCGGACTGCACAGGCAGGTGCACATGCGCAGGCAAACACGCAAGGTTGCGATGCGCGTCAATAAGCTCGGGGGTAATGTGCCGCGGATGCGGTGAGGTATAACGCAAGCGCAGGAGCTGAGGCACTTCCTCGGCGATGCGATGCAAGAGCTTAGGAAACTGTGTATGCCGATGCGAGATGTTGCCGGGCGGCGTGCGCGGGTCAAACCAGGAGTTGACGGTCTGTCCCAGCAAGGTGATCTCACGCACACCACCTGCCACCAGGGACTGAATCTCGTTAATGATGGTATCGGCATCGCGGTAACGCTCGGGGCCGCGCGTATAAGGCACAATGCAATAAGTGCATCGCTCATCGCAGCCTTTCATGATGGTGACGAAACGCTGCACCTCCTGACGCCTGACCTGCGGCTCGGTGTGCAAAAAGAGAGGAGCCTCGACATCAAATTGAGTGCGCACCAAAGGTGGCGAGCCGCCATCGATGGCATGAATCAACGCGGGCAACTCGGGAATATTGTCCGGCCCAAAGACCAGGTCGACATTGGAGGCCTTGCGTAGCAACGCCTCGCCCTCTTGCTGGGCAACACATCCAGCCACCGCGGTGATCAAACTGGGACGCAGATCTTTGAGCGGTCGCAGGCGTCCCAAAAGGCTCATTAATTTGTGCTCAGCTTTATCGCGAATGCTGCAGGTATTAACGATGATCAGATCGGCCAGCGAGGCTTCATCGGTGGGACGAAACCCTTCGGCATGCAGCAGCTCTTCCATGCGACGCGAATCGTGCACGTTCATCTGGCAGCCAAAGGTGTAAATCCAATAGTGACGTGGCGACGCAAAAGCCATGGGCGCCAGGTTAGCAGCAAGATTTCAGCACGTCGATAGTCAGGAGCGTTACGAACGCCGCTCGAGGATGCCTTTGAGAATCTGCAAGGCTTGCGATAGATCATCGGCTGTTGTTTCACTGCCAAAACTCCAGCGCACGCAATGGGTCGCACGCCAAGAGTCCTCGGGATAAAGCGCGCTGATAACCGGCGAGGCCTCGCTCACCCCCGACGAACAGGCGGCACCGCTAGATACGCAGACCCCTTCGATATCGAGAGCAGTCACCAAACGCTCACTTGGCCATGCAGGGAAACTCGCATTCACAACACTGGCGACACGGGGCAAATCCGCACCATTAAGACGAGCACCCATCGCGAGCAAATCCTCTTCGAGCTGATATTGCAACTCTCGTAAGCGTTCTTGATCAGCTAAGCGCAGGTCGATCTCTTGGCAGGCCGCGCCAAAGCCTACGTGCGCCAACACATCATGTGTTCCTGCACGCCGACCGCGCTCTTGCGCGCCGCCACAGGCATGAGACTGCAACGCCACATCGCGATGACACCAAAGCGCCCCCGAACCGCTAGGGCCACCCAGCTTGTAGGCGGCAAAGGCAATGGCATCTGCCCCAGAAGCATGCACATCGATGGGAACTTTGCCCAACGCTTGACTGGCATCGACGAATAAAAGGGCACGATGGGCTTTGCATACCTGCGCATAGGCATCGATAGGAAAGAGCGTGCCCACCTCATGATTAACCCATTGGCACACCACCAGCGCAGGCGATGACGAGGCGCTTAAGCACTGCTCAAGTTGCTCCACCCCGGGTAGTTTCTCTGCAGACAAAGGCAAGTGCTGTAATTCGTTGCCCTGCGACGCTGCCAGCTCAACCGCGCAGCGCACCGCAGGATGTTCGATGGGATTGGCAATCACCCGCTCTACCTGAGAGAGCATTCCCAAGACACCTAGATTACACGCCTCGGTTCCCCCAGAGGTGAAGATCACATCTGCAGGATGGGCATGGATTACATTGGCGACTTGGCGACGCGCGCGCTCGAGCAAGGTCCGCGCCCCTTGACCCATGCGGTGCACGCTTAAGGCATTGGGCCACGCGCATTCGCGCACGGCAGCCATCGCCTGCCAAACCGAATCACGCAGAGGTGTCGCGGCGTGATGATCGAGATAAATCATTCACATGAGCCTTGATACGCATGACCATGAGAGCGCCTGAAAATGCAACCTCGTTGACCTGCCAAGCAGCGTTATCGACATGTAGTTTGCCCCCATGTACATCGGCCACGCGTTTGGCAAAGGCGAGACCAAGACCAACACCCCCATGCTCGCGCGTCACAGAGCCATCGGATTGATAAAAGGGCTGCATGATTTTGTTGCGTTCGTCGATGTCGATACCCTCACCTTGATCGGCAACGTACAGCGCATAGGTCGCCGAGCCATCGTCAACACTGCCCTCGAGACGAATCGAAACGCCAACCTTGCCATCGCTATCACTGAACTTAAGGGCATTGTCTAAGAGGTGAATCATCGCCCGTTTGAGTTTGTCCACATCGCCCTGTGCCACTAAACCTACGGGACAAGCCTCCATCACAATGCGTGAAGAAGCATCGGATCGCTTTTGATAAACCTCTTGCAAAGCAGTCGCGACGAGCTCGCCAAAGTCGTAGGCATGCATCTGAAATGTCATGCGACCTGTTTCGAGTGCGCTGACGTCAAGCAGCATATCAACCACCCCACGCAAACGACTTGTCGATTTATCGAGTGACTCTAACGCACGGCGTTGCTCTGGGCTTAGTTCGCCCAGTTCCGTCGCGAGAAGCATATGAATATAACCCACGATAGGTGTCAGAGGCGTTGCCAGTTCATGGCTTACGTTGCGCAAAAACTCGCGCCGCAACCGTGCCATTTCCTCTAGTTGGCGGTTGCTCTCAACCAGCTGGCGAATGCGTGACTCGAGTCGTTCGACAATCACCTGCGAACGCTGA
>CAYWAT010000064.1:6324-14463 GCA_964456305.1 uncultured Polyangiales bacterium
GGCGCCATATCACTCGAGCTCTCCTCGCGGTATCCTTTAAGGTAACGATCGATCTGACGGGCGAAGCGTGACGCATCAATGGGCTTGGCAATAAAACCGTCTGCGCCCACAGCCAAACTCATCGGCTTCTCGCCTTCAGCGGTAATCATCACGATGGGAATATCACGCAAGCTATCAAGCCCACGCAAACGCAGCGTGACCTCGTAGCCATCAAGATCGGGAATGTTGATATCGACTAACACCAGTTCGGGAGTCAGCTGTTTCGCAAGCTGAATTGCCTCTAACCCATTTGCGGCATCAATGATCTCATGACCGTGTGCCTCGAGCAGCTTGCGCACGAGCAAACGGTTACGGGCATCATCTTCGACGTGAAGAATGCGAGCCATTGCGATGGCTAGGCAGACGCCTCGGTATCAACAACGGGACGCGCCTCTGCCTCGCTCCGTTCATCGCTCATCGTTTGAGCATGTGATGCAGAGGACGCATTCGCCTCATCGGAATCACTCCCTTGACGCGCCGCGCTACCGTTACCGCGTCGCATGCCATTGCCACGACCCACACCACCACGACGGCGCCTCCGACCACGTGAACCACCACGGCGATCAGACGAATCGCCGTCAAGGGCAGATGAAGAACGCGAACGAGAGGACCGAGATGAATCGTCAAAGGACAACCCTAAACTCTCAAAGAGATCCCAATCGATGGAAACCATTGAGATGAAGTGATGGCGAATCCCCACACGTGCACGCTCCATTGCGCGTGCCAGCAGCACACCATCGAATAGAGACACGGGGCTCTGACCGTGCGCCTGTGCTTCCGTAGAAGCGGATGCCTTGACGTAAGAGGTGGTGATTATCCAAGCGGCACTTGCTTGACCGTAATGATGCAGTGCACCGCGCATTGCGATGACATGATCGCGCTCAACGGGCACACCACGCATGATCACGATTGCCAGAGGCAGATCTCCCGAAGGCTGATTCAGCGTACCAGCCAAATGAAAGGTTTGGTTCGAGGATTCGGAGCGGTCGATGCCTCGCAACGACACCACGCCCTGAGCGTTGAGCCAAGTCGCCATCAACTCCATGAAGCCCGACAAAGGAGCGCGCTCAAGGTGCTGCAAGAAAGTGCGCATCACGCTCTCGTTTTGACGCTCCGCATAACGGAATGCTTGGTGCTCTGCTTGGATCGCTTCAGAAGGCAACAGCCAGGCACAAAGCCCAACACATCCCTGGGCTAAACGAAAACGGGGACGACGCGATTGCGTTTGCCGGCGAGCGATATCACCGCGCACAGCAGCCATGATGGTGGACTGTAGAGACGAAGGAGAACCACTGAGACGACCACGCTGAATGAGAGCTTCAGCGATTTTGGTGGGAGCAACAAGCTGTTGTGAGGGAAGGCCTTGCAACACCGTTTCGATAGCTTCAGCTAGATCTTTACTTACTAAGCCATCCACAACGCGCTGCACCGCAGCACCTTTTGAGCGCCGTGAATCAGACCACGAAGACTCATCGTTCACATGCGAAGAGGCTTCATCACTGCCGCCGGAACGACGGCGACGTGAACGCCTCTGCGATGGGCGATCGCTACTGCGAGACGAAGAACGCTCATGGCTATCAAGTTTTGCAAAAATGGGCTCGTCATCGCCGTCTTCTTCACGAAACAAAGCACTTTCATCGGCATCATCAGCGTCCGTTTCTGTTTCCGTAGACTCGGTGGCAGACAAGAGCTCATCCTCAGGCAAAGATGCATCCTCAACTGTAGGCTCTGCGGGCTCTTCGATTGAGTCCGAGACCTGAGTGAGCGAGCGGGAATCCGCATCGTTGTCCGCAAGCTTGATGATTTTAGCAAGCTCTTTATCGTCGATGTCATAATCGCTAGCATCACCTACATCTAAGATAGCTTGCGAAAACTCACGTAGACCAAAAACCCCTGGCTTAACCTTGAGTATGGGAGCCTCACCGCGATCCTTACGCACCATTGTAGCCAGGCGGGAGCTCATCGTAATTTCAGGCGTTTTTCCAATATGAGCAAGGAGGTTACGCTTGATAGCGATTTCGGTAATCTTTTTATAATGTAGGGGCTTGCCTACCAAACGCAGTACCTCGACTGCAGCTTCCGTAAATGTCATTGTGGCCAGGACTTACGCTAATTTAGCTCAAGATACAAGATGATTGAGCTGAATAAGCACGATTCCCACAGGCAAGCTCAAAGTTCTGAGTAGAGAACGCAGAATAGCTTGTCGTCGACTAAAAGATTCGTTCTGGAACAAAGATAATATCTCCCGCACGCAGGAAAAAATCATCTTTCTTACCTTCGGTGATTTCCGATACCTCAACACGATAACGTTTCAGCTTATCGCCAACCCGCCGACTTACCACTGTTGAATCCTGGCTTGCCAAAGGTGTGAAGCCCCCCGCCAAACCAACCGACTGAACAACGGTAAGACCTGGCGTCATGGGAAATGAACCTGGCTTTTGTACGGCGCCAACCACACTGATACGTTTCGAGTTGGTTTCTTTAACGAAGATAGAAACCTGAGGATCGTGAATGAACTGTCCTTCTTTTAACTTCTGAGCAATCAGATCACTGATCTGGGAAGGATCAAGGCCCTCAACCTCTAAACGACCAACAAGTGGAAAGTCGATCGTTCCAGATTGCGATATACGGTACGAGGCGCTTAGTTCTTCTTCGCCATAAACACGCACATCGAAGACATCGCCCTGGCCTAGGCTATGATCTTGTGCATCCTGGGGAATTAATGTTGTCTTCTTGCTCGAAGATGAAGACGAGGCGCAGCCATAACTAACAGTAAAAAGCGCGATCAAGCATATATGAGATACAACTTTATATACTGATGACATGCTGCATTAGTAGAAAGCTCGCACGCCTAACCAAGCCTGAAGCTTCATGAATTCGGCGGGGTTCACAATGGTTACGCCAGCACCATTTGTATTTGTGAACTCAAAATCAGTGAAGTTCTGCAGGTATGCAAAGTTACCAGTAAATGCAAGCCAGTCCAACACGCGGTATTCAGCAGAAAATTGGGCGCTCACCACAATATCTTCGCGAGAACGGTCGCCTGATTGATCGATCGCATCACCGTTAGGCGTAATCACGCGACCGTAATCTAATAAACCTCCCCAACCTTCTACTGCCAGGAGCAAAACTTTCTCGAAGAGCACCTGAAATCTCAGATAACCACGATCTCGACGGTAAAAGTTACCGACCAATGCTTGAAAGTAGTCACGCTCATACCCCAGTCTTAGCTGGCTCGTTTCAGAGCTCTTCCAACGCAGTTCAGCCTGAGCAACGACATCGTCATATTCATTAAGAAGCGAGGTGTCTTGAATGAAGGTGCCTGCATATCCGATCATACCCAGAGCAGAAAGCGAAGGCGTAATAGCGCCGTTAAGACCTATACGTGAGCGCACCGAAAAGGCGTCTGAAACAAGCGCTCCCCCATCAGTGGGATCATTGTACAGGTCGTTATACTGAAAACGCGCATCGTAGAGAAGCGCGGTACTCGGCAGAAAACGCCACTGGGCAAATCCATTGACCGAGTGCGTTAGATTATTCGCAAACTCGAAAGAGTCCCCTTCGAAAATATCAATTGCGAAGCCATACCCTAGAGACCCCGTGAGAACATCGCCTTTAGAGGCAAGGTTCAATGTTAGGTTCGTATCATTACGGTTGCGGTTATAATTCCTACCAATGGCTCCTTGTTGGGAGAAAGGTCGAATCGTGCGGTTATAGACATTGCTTAGGTTGACAGAAATAGGCCGCCCAGGATTGAAGGTGAGATCAAGATCAGCACCTATGCCCACATCATCACGCACACTTGATTCGAAAAAATGCATGTAAGATGCCTGGATGCCTGCGCGAAAGGCAACGATTGGCAGCTGATCGGGGCTTTGCTTGCCCTCCGCTAAACGTTGAGGACCTAGTGTTGATAAATCCAAGTGAGGGGTGACGCGAAGCAAAAAACTATCTATCTCATTTTCATCTTCATAGAAGACGTTGGTGTCGTAACCACCCTCGATACCAATACCAGGGTGAAGCTCAAGATCACCCAAGCGAAAACCGGGACCTTCGGCATGCTTCACATCACCTCGCCATGACTGAGCATACGAAGAGCTTGTGCACAACAGACATAGCGCCCATGCGCTAAACCAGGCAGCACTAAGGCAGCAGAGAGAACGTGATTGCTGAAACATAGGAGTCGACTCAACGTCTAAAGTGTGACGCGAGGCCTATCAAGTACTGCCTTGACCTCGAAAATTGTTTGCTTGCTTACCACGACTTGAATTAGGCAGCAATCTTTTATGACTACCTAGCAGGAGATGCTGGCGGCAATACAGATATAAACACACCTGACGACTGGCCATTATTGCCATTGCTACCAGGCTCGCCAATACTACCAATCGGAGCAGGAGCTTCGTTGGCAAGGCTTGCATTGGCACTAGCTTGTTTCGCATTCTCATCGATCTCGAGGTACGAAGCAGGCGCCGTATCAAATACTTCGCTACCAATACACTGCTCTGCATCAGCCAGGATTTTGTCACCTCGCTTCTGCGCTATAGCAAAATAATTTTCTTCAACAGCAATGTTTTCACCAGTTTGTATCTCGTCTCGCTCAGCGCGAACCTCAGCGGCTAGCGCCGTAGCGCGACCGAATTGAATTTTTAGACATTCTTGATGTTTTGGATCGTTTTTTACCTCGATAGAATCACGAATCATCTGATCGATTTGATCGCGCATCTTCTCCAGGTCTTCAATGACCTGGTCAGCTAGCCTCAACAAGCCTTCCTTATTAGTTACACCGGCATCTGCTTCAACGCTAACATCTGCCTCAGCACTTTGTGCCATGGACCAAGAAGGGAGTGCTAAAAAGCCTGCAAAGCTGATCAAATAAAGGGTATGACGCATGGTGTCCTCTCCTAAGAACATATATGAATTACAGTACGAGAAAGATCCTTTGTGGGCAAGCCGAAGCAGGAAACGGCCTTTTGAGTTGGTAGGGTGATAGCGATCACTGTGCTTGCCGGCGAGGCATTGAGTTCCAACTTGGGATGCGTTCACTGCGGGTTTCAAGGAAACGCGCGAGGTGATAAAAGTCACTCTGGGGTGAGATAAAACGTACTTCAGCTTTCATCGTCGTCTGGTCAATCAGCTGATCAAAGGGCACGTAGTGCAAATCGAGCTGCCCAGTGATACTCACCATATGTCCATCGAGGTTCTCTTCGACCAACGCACGGTAGGCACCCACTCCGAGCTGACTCCCAAGCATGACATCAAAGGCATGCGGTGCTGCACAACGCGATTCATAACCAAGCTGCACTGCATTGAGCTTTTTGCTTTTCCCTGTTTTATCTTGGTAGGCATCACCCACACGCTGAGCGATGAGTTTGCCCAAATCGAGCTTGCCCAGGGACAAATGACCGTGCTCATCACGGGGCAAGCCTTCTATAAAGGATTCGGGAAGTAGCTCAGCTAAACCCTCGGCAAGCACGATTGTGCCATAAGATTTGCCGCTGGCTTCTCGCCGAAGAATGATCTCTGTAATGGCAGAAACCAACGCATCGATGTTGAGACGCGGGCTACCTTTCTCTTCGATCGCTAAAGCTCCGCGCACATCTTCGACACCAACAACCCAGTTCGCCTCGCCGGCAATAGCAACGCCGTAGGATAACCACCCTGCTTTACGCCCCATGGTCTCAACGATGAAATAACTGTTGGTCGCGATAGCATCGGCACGCAGATTTTGCACTTCTTTGGCCATCACATCCACCGCGGTGAAGAAACCAAATGTAAAGTCGATACCGTGATAATCGTTATCGATCGTTTTGGGCAAATGAATCACACGTATGCGCTTCGCGTCGCTGGGCAATTGTTGCTGGTAACGATAGAGAAAGTTCGCGGTCTTGAGGGTATCGTCACCGCCGATCGACACGAGTGCATCGATTTCCAAGTCTATCAATGCCCGATAAACATTATGAAGCAGCTTAGTTTTATCGGGATTGTTTAGATCGTCTGCAGATTGTACTGGTTTGCCCGGATTTGCGCGCGCTGTGCCAATGACAATGCCGCGGCTGTTGCGTAAACCACTAAGGTCGCGTTCGGTGAACACTCTGTAGTGCTCATCTGCAACCAATGGATTTGTTTTGGCATCGTAGTGCTGTAAGTTGGAGTAGCCGTGAAAAAAACCGATCGCCTCGCGATCGTCTTCGTAGAATGAACCTGCCGCAGCAGCGATGACGGAGTTCGCAGCAGGCGCAGGGCCCCCTGAGAAAATGATGCCGATGCGACGTACAGAGTCGCCTTTATGCTTGGATTGAGATGCCATAAATAAATGCTTCCTGTAGGTGGTTACAAAAAGGTTGGCTCAGGTGGCTTGCACCCTAGTTAAGTCACTTTTGCGTGCAAGCACAAATCTGCACTGTTTAGAGGTGTTTTTAACTCTGTTAGGCAAGCTGTGCGCAGGCGTTGCCAAACACTATCTCGCCTGGGCATTCACGTGTTTCGGCGCTGATAATGAGCTGCTCACCGTCACGCCAACCTTGAGTGATCAGGGTATCACCAGGAAACACCGGCTTGCGAAATTGACCGCGCAAAGCAAGCAAACGAGAGGCATCGCCGCCACAGGCCTGATGCACAATGGCGCGACCCATGTATCCGTAGGTACATAGTCCGTGCAATATGGGACGATCGAAACCCACCGACTGGGCAAACTCGGGGTCGGCATGCAAGGGATTGGGATCGCCGGATAAACGATACAGTAAGGCCTGTTCTTCTGGGATGCGTTCTTCGACGCGAAAGTCCGCAGGGCGATCGGGAGCTCGAAAGCGAGGCGATCGTGGTGGTGGTGTGCCACCAAAGTTGCCATCGAAGCGGTAAATCATGCTCCACTCGGTGCTGCACACCAAGGTGTCGGTGTTATCGTAGGATTCGGCGAGGAAAACCACCTGAGCAAAGCGTTTTAAGTCATACATGCCGGTTACTTTGCCTGTGGTTTTGAGCTGCATGCCTACTTTAAGAGGTTGATGCAGGGTTATGCCCTGCGATGCGTGGACGACGCCTTTGGGATCGCCGCCAACCTGCTCAAACATTGATGCGCAGATGGCATAGGCGGGAACCACAGCAAAGGTGGGGAGCACCTGTGGACCACGGCCTTCGTAGAGAAAGTCGAGCTCGGCCTGTTTGGCGCCAACGCCGAGGGCATAGGTGATCAGTTGAGGGGCATCGAGCTGGTACTCCGAGGTGGCAATCACGCCAGCATCGACGAGATGAGTATTGAGAGAGGGCATAGAGGAAGGCGACCTAACAAATAAAAAAGCCACCGCAAGGGTGGCTTTCAACATCGTGACTAGACGATGATTATTCAGCTGCGATGGTTACGGTACCGCTACCGCCGGTGGTAGCACCGATATGAGTCACGTTTACCGACCATCCATCACCTGCATCCACGGTGGCACTCTCCGAAGTTGTAATGGAAACGCCAGCAAGGGTCTCTGTCGCAGGGAAATCGTCAAAAGAACCTGCGGGGATGGTGATCTCAGTCACGGCACTAACATCGTCGATGGTACAGCTAATGGTGTACTGCTTATCATCATCGGCGGTGTCGATAAATGAGATGGTTGCAACGCCTGAAGGTGCTGCACCGTCACCTGTAACGGTCCACTCAATGGTTAGGTCCTCATCACGCTGTACGGTGGGGTTAGAAGTGAGGTCGGGAGAAGTAATCTCAGCTTCGTAGCTGGTCATCATCGCGCTGAACATAGGCACGGCTACGATGGTATCGTCTGTGATATCGGTTGGGCCACCTGCAGCAGCTACCGTGACCTCATCACCAGCAGCAATTGCAGTGCCAAATGGGTTATTCTCTGCCGAGTAGGTCTTAGCAGTATCATCAAAGGTCAGAGTTTCGGTATTGCCATCGTATTCGATGGTAATGTCACCCGCGTTACCCGTCTTAGGCTCGCCGCTACCACCAGTACCTGGAGTGCCCGTTTCAAGCGTACAACCAGCCTGGATCGTACAACTCACACCCGTATCTGAGAAAGTGCTTTCAGTGCCCTCTGAGCAATCAATCCCACCAGGTGTTCCACCGGTAGGAGGGGTTACATCGCTGGTATCGGT
>CAYWAT010000065.1:0-14447 GCA_964456305.1 uncultured Polyangiales bacterium
TTAGGTTTACGAGTTCCAGGCAGTGCCAGTACGTAAGGCCGCAACTTTAGTATAAAGGGCTTGGGCAGCGTCTTCTGCATTGGCAGCATCGCTGATGCACTGAACCACGGCGCTGCCTACGACGACAGCATCCACATGGGGGGCCACAGCGCGCACGTCTTCTGGGTTTTTGATGCCGAAACCTAAGGCGACTGGAACCTTCGTTTGTTCACGCAATACTTGAGCTCGCTGAGCTGCCTCGCTGAGATTGGCTAGCTTAGCTCCCGTTACACCGGTGAGAGAAACGTAATAGATAAAGGAACCGGCAATGGCTGCGGCTTCGTTAATGCGCTGTGGTCCACTGGTTGGAGCCAACAGGGGAATCATATGCATGCCTCGAGTCTGCATTACCTCACGCAAGGGATGACTTTCCCTTGGAGGCAAATCCACCACGAGCATGCCATCGATACCTGCCTGTGCAGCATCGGCGACAAGGGCATCTTGACCATACGCCAAAATGGGATTGTAGTAACTGTACAGCACGATGGGGATGTGCTGATCGTGCCGCTTTTGTGCCTGTGCAACTGCGTCGAGAACAACGGGCAGGGTCGTCCCCTGAGCCAAGGCACGTTCGCTTGCCTGCTGAATCACAGGCCCGTCTGCAGTAGGGTCACTAAAGGGCATGCCAACTTCGATGATGTCAGCCCCGGCTTTGGCTGCAGCTAGAATGAGCGAAGGGGTTGCCTCGAGATTAGGATCACCCGCGCAAAAGTAGACCACAAGCGCGGCGCGTTTTTCGTCCCGAGCCCGCTGCAAGGCTCCTTGTAAAGCGTTGGTCATGATACGCCACCTGAGCCGATGGTTTGAACGGTTGCTAAATCTTTATCGCCTCGACCTGAGAGGCAGACGAGCACATGACTTTGCGAGCCATGAAGGGTTGCCAATGCGGGCAAATACGCAAGCGCATGGCTGGTTTCCAAGGCTGGAATGATGCCCTCGGTCTGACACAGTTGATGAAAGGCCTGCAACGCTTGCTCGTCGGTGACGGGAGCATATTGAACGCGTCCTTGGTCATATAACGAGGCATGTTCAGGACCCACCGCGGGATAGTCAAGCCCAGCGCTCACCGAGTGGGCTTCTTGCACCTGACCATCGGCATTTTGTAATACGTAAGTCATCGAGCCGTGGAGCACGCCGCATTGGCCTGCATTGAGGGAGGCTGCGTGACGCCCCGTGTTCATGCCTTCGCCGGCGGCTTCGGTGCCGTAAAGCGCTACGTCATCTTCCTCTAAAAAGGCACGGTAAATACCAATCGCATTGGAGCCACCGCCAACACAAGCGACCACCGCCTCTGGCAATCGCTTGGCTTGAGCAAGCATTTGTGCCTTTGCTTCGCGACCGATCACAGCTTGAAACATCGCCACCATTGCCGGATAAGGATGCGGCCCTGCGACCGAACCCACGCAGTAATAGGTGTTGTCGACATGGGTTACCCAATCACGCAGGGCTTCGTTCATGGCGTCTTTCAAGGTACAGGAGCCCGACTGCACAGGATGCACCTGCGCGCCCAATAGTTGCATTCGTTGCACATTAGGCGCTTGGCGTTTCACATCCTCTGCGCCCATATACACCTCGCACGCAATCCCCAGCAAGGCACAGGCAGTTGCCGTAGCAACACCGTGTTGTCCGGCGCCAGTCTCGGCGATGACGCGCTTTTTGCCCATGCGCTTTGCCAGCAATACCTGACCAAGGGTGTTGTTGACCTTATGCGCGCCCGTATGGCAAAGATCTTCGCGCTTGAGCCACACCTGTATCCCTAAGGACGCAGACAGATTTTTAGCGTGATAAAGGGGGGTTGGGCGCCCGACGTAGTGCTGAAGTAAGTCATCGAGTTCAGCATGAAAATCAGGGTCTTGATAGGCCGCTTGAAATGCCTTCTCCAGATCTTCCACTGCAGGCACCAGCGTTTCCGCAATATACTGGCCGCCATATGAACCAAAGCGACCCGAGCGCAGTGGCTCCTCAAGAGACCCAAGATCAGAGGGCAAAACAGACATGATTTTAGTGTGCTTGGCCCTCTTGACCAGTCAAGCGCACAGCGTCGACAAAGGCATGGATTTTATCCGGATCTTTGACACCCGGTTGGCTTTCAACGCCGCTGGCCACATCCACAACCGCGGGCCGTACCTGCCGGATTGCATCGGCGACATTGGTGGGCGTTAAGCCGCCAGCCAAAATTACCTGCCGATAACGTGCGATGGGCGCTGCAAAACGCCAATCAAAGCACTGACCCGTGCCTCCGGGCAACCCCTGCACGGCGGCATCGAGCACTATGTAGTCGCCACTATAACGCGCTGCCTCTGCATGAATCGTTGCATCGCGAACCGGCAAAGCCTTGAAGGCCTGCGGTAACCAGTTGTTCAGCATGTCGGGCGTCTCTTGGCCATGGAGCTGCACCCACCGCAGCCCTGTCATACGTAACACCTGGTCGATGATCGCCTGCTCTGCATCAACAAACAAGGCCACGCTGCGCACATGCGCAGGCAGTGTCGCCACAATCTGAGCCGCCTGCTCGGGTGCACAGTAACGTTTTGAGCGTGGCCAGAAGTTAAACCCCAACCAGCTTACCCCAGCCTTAATACATGCCTGTGCATCTGCTTCTCGAGTGATGCCGCATACCTTAATCGCTGGCGCGCTGTCATTCATTGCCGTTGATGTTAGCACCTGTTCGAGATACAAAGGGGTGATGACTCGGACTTTCTGCACGAAAGCGTATCGTCTACACTACACCTTGTGCACCCTTGCACTGATGCTTGGCCTGAGCGCATGTGCGCATGGAAAACGTGCCTCGGTAACACCCGGAACAATGCCACCGTCGGGATCCTTTTCGGGGTTGTGGTTTTCGCCTCAATACGGCGAAATGCGCTTGATACAGCAGGGCAACAAGGTGAGGGGCAACTTCGAGAAAGAGGGACGCAAGGGACGCATTGAAGGAGAGCTCGACGGTGATGTGCTTTATTTTCGTTGGTACGAAAAACGACTACTCGTCAAAGCCAAGCCGGGCGAATCTCGTGGTCGTGGTTACTTCAAGTTCGCGATGGGCTTAGATCGAAAGCAATATCTCATCGGTGAATGGGGACACGATGATGACGAAATCGGTGGAGGACCTTGGCGCGCCTACAAGATGCGCGAAAAAGCCGAGACCAAAGACCAGGGAGGCTTTGATGCTGAGGAGTTGGATCCCACCATTTTTTCGGGGGACAAATCAGACTCAACCTCAGGCCAACAGAAAAGCAAGAAGCGCAATTCATCAAACGACGATGCGCTAGAGGGTCTCGACGAATACTAGTTCGCTTATTTAAGACCTCCTTGCGCCTCTAATTCATCGTCAACCACGGCATGTTTGTATTAGAGCAGGTTTCCAAGCATCTGGGCGGTGTTAGGGTCATCGATACGCTCAGCTTGGAGTTAAAAGCACAGCAAACCACCGCTATTCTTGGTCCCAGCGGCTGCGGTAAATCCACCTTGCTGCGCTTGCTTTTAGGGCTCTCAGAGCCCGATACCGGTCGCGTTAGCTTTGCCGGAAACACGCTTAATCAATTCAATCATCTCAAATTGCGGCAACGCATGGGCTACGTGATTCAAGACGGGGGGCTCTTCCCTCATCTTACAGCGCGTCAAAACATCACATTAATGGCCCAGCACCTGCATTGGTCACCCGTCCAAATAGACACACGTTTGGACGAACTGGCCGAGTTAACGCGTTTTCCAGCCGCTGGTCTGAGTCGTTACCCCGGTCAGCTCTCAGGCGGTCAAAAACAGCGCGTGAGTTTGATGCGTGCGCTGATGCTAGATCCAGAGGCTATTTTACTAGACGAACCGCTGGGCGCGTTGGATCCCTTGATTCGGGTCGATCTGCAGGAAGACCTACGCACAATCTTTGATCGCCTCAATAAGACAGTGGTCTTAGTCACCCATGATATGAGCGAGGCGGCTTATCTAGCACACACCCTGTGCGTCATGAACAAGGGCAAAATCCTGCAACAAGGGATGCTTCACGAATTGTGGCACTCTCCCAGCGATGCTTTTGTGCGGCGCTTTTTACACGCTCAACGCAGCCCCCTGGAAGATGTGGCAGGTGACTCACGACCACCCGCAAGCGCGCAATAGTCAGGACACAAAGCAATGAAGTCAAAGCGCTGCAACGATTCATTAAAACTAGGCTTAGGGAGTCTGGCACTGATGCTCTGCAGTGCTACGGCGCTAGCAGCACCCCAAAAACCAACACTGGTGATGGGCTCAAAAATATCCACTGACTCAGTCATCTTGGTCGAAATCGCCCGAACGTTGATAGAAGCGAAAACCTCACTGTCTGTGGATGCCCGTCACGAACTTGGTGGCACCAAGGTGCTCTTTGATGCGCTCAAGCGGGGCACCCTCGATATCTATCCGGAGTATACCGGTACGCTGCAAACCATATACGGAATTGCAACTACAGATGACCTGAAGGCACTCCGACAAGCTATGGCTGCCGATGGCTTGGTGCTGGGCGTGTTTCTGGGTTTCAGTAATAGTTATGCGATCGGGATGCGGTCTACAAAGGCCAGAAAGTTAGGGATTCAACGAATCTCTCAGCTGCAACAACACCCGCAACTGCGCATGGGTTTTAGCAATGAGTTTGTTAAACGCCATGATGGCTGGGTAGGATTGCGGCAGCGCTACGGGCTTAATCACACATCCGTGCGTGGGATGGCGCACGAGCTCTCGTACCGCAGTCTTAGTCAAGATGCAGTGGATGTGATCGATGCCTATCAGGTCGATCCCGAAATCGAGATCTACAACCTGACACTACTCAAGGATGACCGTGGCTTTTTCCCTGACTATGCTGCCGTTTTGGTCTGGCATCGACGCTTCGAAACGCGATTTCCGCAGGCGCTTGCAACCTTGAGGCAACTGCAAGGACGCATTGATGAGAGCACCATGCGCCAGATGAGCCACGCAGTACATGTCGCCAAGGGTTCCGAGAATATCGTCGCGCATGATTTTCTGCGCCGCAGCGTTAATCTTCGAACAGCGCCGCCTCACAATTCTGCCTTCGAAGCTATTCTGCAACGTAGCTACGAGCATCTTATACTGGTAGCCATCTCGCTGTTTGCAGCTCTTCTTTTGGGCATTCCTCTCGGCATTGCGTCATCGCGACATAAGCGCTGGGGGCAGCTGGTGTTAGCAAGCGTTGGCTTGGTTCAAACCATTCCGTCGCTGGTCTTGCTCGTGATTATGATTCCCCTATTTGGCATCGGTACCGTACCTGCGCTGATGGCGTTGTTTTTCTACAGTTTATTGCCCATCGTGCGCAACACGCATGCGGGTCTCGTGCACATACCGCATCAACTACACGAGTCTGCAGCTGCGCTGGGGCTACCCGCCTGGGCACGTTTGTGGCGGATCGAGCTGCCGATGGCATTGCCTTCTATTCTTGCCGGCATCAAAACCTCCGCCGTCATCAATGTGGGTACCGCAACGCTAGGTGCGCTGATTGGTGCGGGTGGATATGGACAGCCTATTTTGACCGGTATTCGCCTCAACGACCTCCCCCTCGTTGCCCACGGGGCTATTCCTGCTGCATTGCTTGCGCTTTGCATACAAGGCTTTTTTGAGTTGATCGAGCGGCTGTGTGTGTCCCAAGGCTTGCGCTTAAGTCCAAGCTAAGTGCAAAAAACATTCACGTCAGCACGCTCTCAAGGCGACGAGCAAGGAACGATGCGAGGTAAGCTATTTTCCTGCATATCGTGGCTGCAAAAGACAATCGCACAGTTTTTGCGGTCGGAGCGTTGGATACGGCTACACAACTCAACCAGGTCATTGTCCGTGTCAACAACCAACCCCTCGGCGGCCAACCCAGTGGCTTGATCGTAACGACAGCCATCGAGTGCAAGCCATCGCCCCTTGAAGTCATCGCGTTGACAGATTTCATCCCAGGTCATTCGCTGCATGGGCTTCCTTTCATAACATATCCACTAAGTGTCACAGAGCGAGTGCAAAGGCGCAAGGCATGGACGCATGCAATTATGATATTTGTTTCTTTTTCTGTTATCGCGGTTTGTTCTTGTGTTAACATTTTGCGCCTGCTTATGTGCTTCAGTCTGAAGAGTCAAAGTATTCTCGCCATTTAGCGTCTGCCTGCGCACCAAAGAAAATGCGACAGACCTCCTTGAGTCCTTCCGCTTGCCTGAGCTCAGCATGGGGAATCACCTGAGCGATCTTGGAACGGCGCCGAAGAAAGTCTTCCAGTTTGGTGATCATTTCTCGGCGCGCGCTTTGCTCGATTTCGCAGCGTGTGTACTCCGCCTGTTCGATTAATAACTCAGCCATATTGGGATCTGCACGGATATCCTCGAGCAGGCGAAAGGCATTCGCCATATAACGACGCCATAAGCGCTCGGACAAAGGCTCCGACGATGAAGGGTGGGTGTAGTCATCCAGCTTCATAAGCCGCGCTTGATGAAAAAACTCATCGCGCACGCTGTTCTCCGGCTCACCAAACCAAGGACGCATGGGATGAGGAAGACGCAGTCCCATATTCCGTAGGTGCTCACATATCGCTTCGCCTACATTCAAACAGTCGGTCAGCTTGCCGCCAAAGATGCTGAGCTGATGCCGCGTTGCGTCTGTCTCAAGCACATGCTTGCGCGAGAGTTGCATCCAGTCGATGTCCTCCCCTACCTCGCCCTTAACGACCAAGGGCCGCACTCCACAGCGCTCGGCAATCACATCGCTAGGCTGCAAGGGTTGAGTGAGGTTGAGACGCTTGTTGATATTATCGAGTACGAACTGTCGATCGGCATCGCTCACCCCGACATCGGCCTGACTAACCCGAGTATCGGTGGTGCCGATGCAGGTGCGCGGTCCCATCGGAATCACAAAAAACAAACGACCATCGTCCGCAAAAAAGGTGAGAACGCGTTTGTTGGGCGTGATGCGATTAACAATCAGGTGAATGCCCTTAGAAAAGACGTGATGATGCTGAGTCCTTTGTGAAGCGCGTTTATTAAGGTCGTCCACATAAGGGCCACAAGCATTAATCCAAAAACGCGCGTGCAGCTGAAAGTCTTGCGCTGCGATGCTGTCTTTTACCGCAAAGGTCCACATGCCCTCTTTTTCGTTAAAGGTAGCCTGCTCAGCACGTAGGTAATTAACGGCTGCGCAGCCGTAGTTCATCGCTGAGCGAACGAAGTTAAAAACAAAGCGCGCGTCGTTGTCGTGAAAATAGGAGTCGGAGTACTCGAAACCGCCAGCGCTATTTTGCAATGAAACAATGGGCTCCTCGTGAGCAATCCGCCGTCGCGATAACAAACGTGGCGAACGTGTAAAGCAGGTGCCGATAAGCCAATACAGCCAAGCCCCCAAGAACAAGATAAAGCGATGGTGACGAAATCCTCGCTCAATGGTGGTGAAGAAGCGGATTTCTTGCACCGTAGAAGGATACGCCCGCATGAGTGCGTTGCGTGAGAGGCAGAGTTTGCGCACCAAGCCAAACTCCATGCTTTCCAAGTATTTGATACCACCCCAGGCCAAGTTCGATGAGTTTTGACTGGTCATGCCAGCAAAGTCGCTCGCATCGATAAGCGCAACCCGTGCACCTCGCGCCGCCAGTGCAGCCGCTGAGACGGCTCCATTGATTCCACCGCCAATGATTGCTACATCAAAAGTCTCGTTACGCAGGCGTTCAAGATTGCTCTGCCGTAGTTTCATCGCTCACCTGCCTGGGCGGTTCTGAGGCAGACGGGTAATGCACGCAAACGAAAAGGGAGGGGTGTTTGACCGAAATTAAACTCTGCTGTGTGTGTGGCCGTGGGATCGCTGATCCAGCATCACATCGCGTCGGCCAGCGTTACTTTTGCGATTATCACATCGAACGCGCCCATCGTTCGCCTGGATTTCGCTGGAGCCGCTCTGGGCTTGCTGAAGTACTGCTAATGTTTGTGTTTCTCGGCGTTGTCGCGCTGATTTGGGGCTGGGGCGAAGGCACCGTGCTGCCCACGTCGATGTTGATGGGAACGGTCCTATCGCTCATCCCAGCAGTGGTATGGATGGTATACATTTACCGCCAAGACCATATCGAGCCTGAACCTTGGTCTCTGGTGCTTGGTGTATTTCTATTAGGCGGCATCTTTGGTTACGCTCTTGCGGCGCCTATCGCTCAAGATTGGTTTCAGATTCAGCAGTGGCAGCATCGCGCTGCCTGGTCTCCTTGGATGGCAGCCATTTGTGTCGAAGCCACCCTGCAGCAACTCTGCACCTATTTAGTGGTGCGTTACACGGTTTACCTCACCGATGAATTTGACGAACCACTGGATGGCGTCGTTTACGCCACAGCCGCAGCATTGGGCATTGCAACCGTCACCAATGTGGACTTTGTCATTCGTCATCACGGCATCCTGCCAGTTGCTGGAGCGGCTCATATTATTCTCAACTCCTTGGTGCATGTGGCTGCAGCAGCAGTGCTTGGCTATGGCTTGGGGCGTTCGCGTTTCGCCAAGCATCACGGTCAGCTTAAGCTAGCCATGGCTTTTTTGTTCTCCATTCTTATTAACGGTGGGCTCAAACGAACAGCACTGTTTACCGGTGCGCAAGGCGGTACCTTTAGGCCCTGGATCGTGTTGGCCGTCGCAGCCTTGGTCACCGCATGTGTATTGCTTGGCATTGACTGGCTCAGCGCTCGCCTGCGCCGTGAACGGCTTTCTCTCGAAGAAACAGAGGTGGCGCATGTCTGATTACGTCGATTCGCTACGTATCTCCTATCCTCTTAGACTTTCTCAGAGCTTGCGCCTGGTAGACATTCCCGTCGTGCTGATCGCATTCGGATTTCTTGCTTTCGGTTTTTTCTCTCGCCAACAAGGGGTCACGCCTGACCGCCAAATCGAACTCTTTGGCAAGCAAGTGCAGATCCAAGTGCCCTCAGGTTGGGTCGTCGAGAAGCTTGGCACTCTCTGCCGCATTCATCCTCCCATGCTGGGGGAAATCGCTCCCACACTAGAGATTCGTCATATCAAGGCCGATACCCAAGGCTTTGCGCCCACCTTTATGGATATCCAAATGACGCGCATCGAGAAGCAGCGCGCCGATTCGGGCAGTAACTATCGCATTCTGCAAACCGAGGATAAAAAGGCTTTCGGGACCTATCGCAGCTTATGGAGCCACTTTGCGATCGTGCGTGACCCTCCCGGTATGCAAGAGGGAGCGGCTGTATTGCCCGTGGTGATCCAAGGTGTGGATATTCTGGTGATGGCCTCTGCACAGCACGCCTTTCACGTCACCGCCTCAGCTCCTTCCGATCTTTATCAGCGTTTGGGCCATGCCATCCATGAAGGAATCTCAAATATTCGCATTCGTGGTGAATAAACCCACATCTAAGCCGTTAGTCATAGCAATCATGTGTTTTGTGTCGCGAATATCGCTTGCAACTCGGGTATACGTGGCTCAGAGCGCAGGTGAATTTACCGGCCTGTTCAAGACCGGCACGCCATTCATCTCATCTATGAACGCTCAATCATTCCGGTATTTTCATGACGGCTCATACGCAGACGATTTCCTGCAGGAAGCACCCCCGATGTAGCCTGAGCATCCTCGGGTTGATTGGCCTTCTCGTTTTCGTGTGGCCTTCGGTCGGTACTGCCCAGCAGCTATCGCAGTACATTAGCGATCGTTGTTCCCGAGCGACTGTTAAGATTGTCGCTTTGGGTGACAATGGCCAAGGGTCGACAGGCTCAGGCGCAATCGTCGATACACGCGGCTACATTCTCACCAACTTTCATGTGGTGGGGTACACGCATCCAAATAATGGAATTCCCGGCTCTCTAGTGAGTTCGGAAAACCGCTATTTTGTTGCGACCATGGACAGTGTCGATCAAGCGGCACGGCCACGATGGATTGCCTCAGTGGTGCGCGCCGATGTGCGGCTCGACCTAGCTCTGCTGCGCATCATCAGTGATGCCAATGGCAAACCTATTCGCAAGCACCGCTTTCCTGTAGTGGAACTCGCTAGCGCGCACCCAGCCCACGCTGGAGATCGTGTCTGGGCCTTTGGTTTTCCACTAGGCATGCGCACCGTGAAGCCTCAGCCTGTGAGCATTAGCAGTGCAGCTCGTAATGGGTTGCGTAAAATCTCCTGGTTCAAGCTCAATCAATCCCTTGATGTGGGTTATAGCGGCGGATTAATGGTCGATAGTCGGGGTCGACTTGTTGCCATACCTACCGCTCATGCCAAAAATCGCCGACGACCAGAGCCTATTCGATATGCCCGAACTGTCGCGCGCATTCCGCGTCCCTGGCAAATCGCCTTGCGCAAAAAATCTATCCAAGACTCCAAAATTAGCGGAGTCAATTCGCTCAATTTAGGCGTAACCGTCCACGACGTACAAACCTTGGATACACTGCCTGGTGTATCTCGTCAGCATCATTACCTCTTGCCGCAAGATGCGCCGCTCACCCTTCGTGTATCGCCTCGAAACGCAGAATTACGCGTATGGCACAAACCAGGGCGACTCATTCGCAAGGGCAAGGATGGGTTGCAAATACAACCCGGAGATCCGCGCGCGACTCTATTATCGGTGGTGTTCAGCAAAGATATGCGCAAGGCCACCGGGTATACCTTGTGGCTTGAAAAGGCGTCGCCTTACCCTCGCGGAAAAATCTTCCCACGGCCGCCTTCGCCTTCAACCGTGGCACCTTCCGCGACAACACCGTCTCCGGCTGCGGTTAGCAATCCTTTTTTCACAGCACCCAATGCGACGGGTTCAATCAAGACATCGAGTAATGGCCAACAGGGGCGTAAAGCCACAGCAATCGTGCGTGGACGTTTGCACGATGCCGTCACGGGACGTCGCATTAACGGAGGAACCTTGGTGATTGCCAAACCCAAAGTCAACCTAGAGCGGCATCTCAATGCCTTTATGACGGGACGCATGACCGAAAAGCAATTCCGCCGCGGTCTCATCGGCAGCTCACGTACCGACATCTACGGACGCTTTATTATCAATGGTATCCCTCGTAGCCAGAGCTACTCAGCCGCAGCGATTGCCTCAGGATATGCCACTGTTTACACGTCTGTTAAGGTGCGGTGGCATGATGGCGAGGTTATTCTCGGCACCATTCAGATGACGCGCTGATCTTAACATCCATGCCTGACTCAGAGAGTTTCCTGCAAAGGCTGCAGCAGACAATTCTCCAGCTACGATCGCAGGATTTGAGTGTTTGTTATGGTCGTGTGCAAAGCGTGGTGGGTTCTCGCATCGAAGCAAGCTTGCCCAATGCGCGCCTCGGCGATGCGGTAAGCATTGCGATTCGAGGACGCGAGCACGCAATGCGTGCCGAGGTGGTAGGGCTCAGGGACAAGCGCGTTCTGCTTAGCCCTTACGATGCAATTCACGGTATCGCTGTCGGCGACCCTGTGCATGCTCACCTGCGCGGCTTTCGTATCCCCTTTGGTGATTCCCTCCTTGGTCGAGTTGTGGATGCCCTGGGCGAGCCTTTGGATCAAAGCAAATCGTTGTCGGGTCAGGCGACTCGATGGCTCTCTCTCAACCACGTGCCACCTCCAGCTATCACGCGCCCTCCCATCAACACCCCCTGGTGTAGTGGGGTGCGTGCTATCGATACCTTTTGCACCCTTGGCGAGGGTCAGCGCGTCGGTCTGTTTGCGAGTGCCGGCGTCGGTAAAAGCGTATTGCTTGCGCAGCTCGCACGCGATGCCGCGGCCGATGTTTGCGTGCTCTGTCTCATTGGCGAACGCGGTCGTGAACTGCGTGAATTTCTCGATGATGTTCTGGGTCCGGAGGGCTTGAAGCGCACTGTGGTGGTGTGTGCCACCAGCGATACTCCGTCGCTGGTCCGCGCCAAAAGCCTCGCTACCGCAACCCGTATTGCCGAGGGCTTTCGCGATGAGGGCAAACGTGTCTTGCTTTTGGTGGACAGTCTTACGCGCTATGCCCGTGCTTTGCGCGAAATCAGCCTTGCCAATGGTGAAATGCCTGCGCGTCGAGGCTACCCAGCTAGCGTGTTCACCTCTTTGCCCGTCGTGTTGGAACGTGCTGGCACAGCAGCCCGCGGCTGTATCACGGCGATTTACACAGTGCTGGTTGAGGGAGATTCCGTTGACGATCCCATTGCCGAAGAAGTGCGCAGTTTGCTCGATGGCCATATCGTTTTGCAGCGCGAGCTTGCCGAACGCGGTCGCTGGCCCGCTATCGATCCCTTGCAAAGCATCTCGCGTCTCTTTCTTAAGGTGAGCGATTCTGAGCATCAACACATGGCGACAACGCTTAAAGCTTTACTGCAAGCTTATGAGTCTAAGCGTGATCTGATCGCGCTTGGCGCCCATGTGCCAGGTCACGATGCATTGCTTGATCAAGCGCTGCAACACATCGATGCGATTGAGGCTTTTCTCAGCCAGTCGCCACAAGAATCAAGTGCTTGGTCAGATACGTGTGCGTTGCTTCGTAAGCTCATCTCCCAAATCAACGCGTAGGCATTTACTGCGCAGATTGAGCCACTATCTTGTCCTGGACTATCTTTGTTTTTAAGTTTATATTTGAACTATGCTTAGTGTACCTCATCATTCGTCAACACAGGGTGTGGATCACACCCAAACTCAAGCTGCTGCCAAACGTGCTTTTTTTGCCATCATGACTGAATGGTCTGTGCCTGATGCACAGGCACAAGTTCTCCTTGGCTCACCAAGTCGCAGTACTTTTTATAACTACAAGCGCGGCGCTGGCGGCGAACTGTCGCACGATACCTTAGAACGCATCAGCTACATTCTTGGCATTTACAAAGCACTTCAGCTGCTTTTTACCGACCCCGTCCAAGCCAACCAATGGATCCATAAACCCAACCAAGCCTTTGGTGGTCACTCTGCACTGGAGCACGCCCTAGGTGGTCGAGTCGTCGATTTGGCAGAGCTGCGTCGTTATCTCGACGGGGTACGAGGTCATGGTCTCGCTTCATGAGCGCAGTCAGAGCGTTGCGTCCAACTCAAGGCTTGCCACCACGACGACGCTTACGCTGGCAACGAGCCTATCGTGTGATCAGTTCGCGTTACCCACCCATCGATCTCTTTGAACGCATTGCCGACCCCACGGACTGGGATGCGTTGTTTGAGCTCGAACAAATGACCAACCCGCGTGTGCGCGAAGCCGTGGGAGAAATCTCCGTGGTGCCTCCCGAAGAACGCGTGAGCGGACCGGGGGCAAGTTGGGTGATGGCGGCATTCACCCATTTAGGACGTCCTTCGCGTTTTTCGGATGGCAGCTTTGGCGTCTATTACGCAGCGCGTCACATGCTTACATCCATCCACGAAACGGCCTTTCACTTTGCTCGTTTTTTGTGTGCAACCCAGGAGCCGTCAGGAACAACCCTTGAAATGCGGGTGCTTATCTCAGAAACGGTCGATGCCTATTACCGTGATCTACGCAGCGCATACCCGGAACTGCACGACGCGGACAGTTATCAAGCGTCGCAGCAATTTGGCCACCAAGCGATGCTGCGTGGTGATAACGGTATTGTTTACGATAGCGTGCGTCATCCAATAGGGCAGTGTTTAGCGATTCTACGTCCCAAGGCAATTCCTATTCCCCATCAAGGACCACACTTGCGTTATCGTTTTGATGGAGCGACGATTGATCGCTGGTTCGAGATGGGCACAGAAGCATGGCAAACGCTGTAAAAATCCTATCAAAGGCCAGCGATAACCACCCATTGTTCGGGCGAAAATTCATGAGCGATACGATGGACTCTTAAACCAGCGCTTTGCAGCAACGGTTCAATCTCGCTGTAGCGCAAATAGCGCTGTGGAATCGAACTTGTCGCGACTACCTGCTGATCATCGCTGCGTAAAAAACGGTACTCGGCATTAAGCGTTTGTGCCTGCACATCATGGCAACTGCGTTCCCATACATCGTAAGAGTTGCTCCGCACATCAATCGCGGCAATCAATCCCCACTCATCATAGTCCGCCTGCCTGTCTGTTTTCGAGACAAGCTGCTCTTCGTGAAACTCATCTGCAGCATAGATATCAAATATCAATGCTCCCCCAGGCTTGAGATGTTTGCGTGCCTGACTAAGGCAAACTCGTTGTTCTTCTTCTGTACACAAGCAGTACAGACCGTTGAAGGGGATAATCACCCGATCAAATTGCTGACCCAAGCTAAAGTCACGCATATCACCGGCGATGAAATGCACATGCTCGTGTTGCTTGCATTGTTCACGAGCTTTTTCAGCCATTAATCGAAGATCTTTATTCTTTTCTAGTCCAACAATTCTCTTGCTTACTGGTGCAAGTGCGAGCGTTATGCGTCCAAAACCGCTGCCCAACTCAAGCACCGAGTCCGTACCAGTGCAATGATGCCGATAAAACTCCCGGTCACCTGCTGTACCGCAATGCAGAGCTGCAAAGAGCTCGGCGTGAAATT
>CAYWAT010000066.1:0-14421 GCA_964456305.1 uncultured Polyangiales bacterium
AAACCAAAAAGGCGCACATAGGTCATCCCGCCATCCTGAGAACCAAATAGCTCTCGCTTCGTCGAGACGATTAACGGATACGTCGCCCCCTCACAAATCGCAATGCGCTTAACCGGATTGGTCTCCACGCGCCGAGAACGCTCGGCCAAACCCAGCAAACTCTGCGGAACGCCAATACCCGAGGGAATAAAACCCACTACCAGATCAGGAGGAAAGGTATCGAACTGCACCAGCTGCACACCGGTCACAAAAACGCGGTCGATGTAGCGTGCACCCGGGGGGTCCCAGAAAATCTGCAACGGACTGGGTGTTGTAGAACCGAGTTGAGGCAGGCCCGGCTTAATCAAAGTCAGAGTACGGTCCGACACAATCAGCGGGCTGGTTTCAAACTCGCGCCAGGTCACCCCACCGTCGGTGGAACGCAGTACAGAGCCCTCCTCCGTGCCCACATAAATGCGCAGAGGATCCTTAGGGTCCACCGAAATCGCCGTAAGACGACTGCTGATACGCGGCACCGAAAGCACCTGGCGCCACTTCCATGCAGGTCGTCCCGATGCCGATGACTGACGAGGCAAGATAGACGGCTGTGCGAGAGCGGTTGCACGCAACGCGTCCACGCCCATGCTCAACACAAGCAACGCAATGCTAAAACCGTAATGGCTCAACTTCTGGCGCAAGACCCAGTACAGTTGAACAGGATTCCTCGACATGTATACAAGCCCCTCAACCAAGCATTGATGCAAGTCTTAAACCAAGAATTTAGGTCTATATTCTCAAACACTTATTACTTAGGATAGGAATCCAGCGGGGATTTCACCCCATCCTACAAGGCCTGCCTGTAGACAATCGACCACAGTTTTATGTCTCACTCTGACCACACTTTGATCCACTACCTGCCTCATGATTCAGACGCAGAGACAGCGCTGATGGCTTTCATGGAGTACACACAGGCACGCCAGCTCACCCTCTACCCGGCCCAAGAAGAGGCACTACTGGAAGTGTTCGATGACCGGCATATCATTTTGAATACGCCCACTGGATCGGGAAAATCACTCATTGCGAAGGCTGTGCATTTTTGGTCACTATGTCGCAACAAACGCTCATATTATACAGCACCCATCAAAGCTCTTGTCAGTGAAAAGTTTTTTGACTTATGCCACGAGTTCGGCCCTGACAATGTAGGCATGATGACAGGCGATGCCAGCATTAATAGTGACGCGCCTATTTTATGCTGCACGGCAGAGATACTTGCACAGAAATCATTGCGCGAAGGCAAAGAATCTCCGATTGACGACATCGTCATTGATGAGTTTCATTATTACGCAGACAAGGAGCGTGGCGTCGCCTGGCAGATCCCCTTGCTTACCCTGCCCCAATGCCGCTTTTTGCTCATGTCGGCCACTTTAGGCGAAGCCGATGTGTTCAAAGATCATTTATCAGAACTCAATGCGATTGAATGCAGCATTGTTCAATCCCACGATCGACCGGTTCCCTTGGACTTTGAATACCGGGAAACACCCATGCACGAAACTCTCGAAGATATTTTATCGTCGGGCAAATACCCGATTTACATCGTGCACTTCACTCAACGCGCCGCGGCTGAACAAGCGCAGCGAATCACAAGCATTAATATTCTCAGCAAAGAGGCTAAAAAAACCATTCTCCAAGCCATGGCTAAAATGCGTTTTGACAGCCCTTACGGCAAAGATCTCAAACGTTATTTACAGCATGGGATTGGCGTTCACCATGCGGGTCTTTTACCCAAATATCGCCTTTTGGTTGAACAGCTGGCTCAGCAAGGATTGCTTAAGGTCATCTGCGGAACCGACACGCTAGGCGTGGGCGTCAATGTGCCTATTCGCAGCGTTATACTGACCAGCTTATGCAAATTTGATGGCCAGCAAACAAAGCTGTTAAGCGCTCGAGATTTTCATCAAATTTGTGGACGTGCCGGACGCAAAGGCTTTGACGTTCAAGGCAGCGTTATCGCCCAAGCGCCAGAGCATGTGATCGAAAATAAACAAATCGAAAAAAAACTGGCGGCCAATCCTCAAAAACGTAAAAAAACGGTTTTTCGCAAAGCACCGACGCGTGCTTATGTACATTGGGACAAGGCGGTCTTTGAGCGCCTTACCCAAGCTCAGCCCGAAGCTCTCGAATCCCAGTTCAGAGTGTCGCACAGCATGCTTTTGCAAGTCTTATCACGCCCCGATGCGCAGGGTTGCGCAGCCATGAAGAAGCTGATCAAGGACTGCCATGACACCCCACAACGCAAAGCGCACCACAGCAAGCAAGCCTGGTCGATGTTTCGCGCCCTATTGGAAGCAGAGGTGGTTCAGCTCGTTCCTAAAGACAATGGCCTTGCCGGCAAACAAGTACGCCTGAACGAAGCGCTGCAATACGACTTTTCACTCAACCAGTCGCTCTCGCTTTATGTGCTTCATGCCATCGAGCAGCTGGATCGCGAATACCCCGAGTATGCCCTGCAGCTGTTGAGCGTGATCGAGTCGATTTTAGAAAACCCACGCACCCTACTCCTCAAGCAGCGTGACAAACTCCGTCAAGAGGCCATGAAGGCGATGAAAGCCGAGGGGATGGACTACGACGAGCGCATAGAGGAGTTAGAAAAAATCGATTACTCCAAGCCAGAAGCGGAATTCATTTACACCAGCTTCAACGAATTCGCCGCCCATCATCCATGGCTGGAGGGTGAAAACATTCGTCCCAAAGGCATCGTGCGCGACATGTACGAAGAGGGGCATAGCTTCAACAGCTACGTTAAAGAGTACGGGCTGCAACGCAGTGAAGGCGTGCTGTTGCGTTATCTCTCGGATGCTTACAAAGCCTGTCTACAAAATATCCCCGAGGCGAATAAGGACGAGGCTTTTGTCGAGCTCAACGAATGGCTAGGCACCATCGTGCGTAGCACTGACTCGAGTTTGCTCGATGCTTGGGAAGCGCTTGTATGCCCCGACCAGGCAACGCAGACAAAGCCATCATCCCAAAGCCCATCAGAGCCAGACGATATTACCCAAGACACACGCCGGTTCACCGTGTTGCTTCGCAATGCCACCTGGCGATTACTACGCGCTCTTGCGCAGAAGAACTACGCCTGGATAAGCAGCGAAGGAATCGCCAACGGTCGCGAATGGTCTGCAGAGCAGCTAAGCGAATGCTTAAGCCCCTACTGGCAAGACTACGATTGCATCGAGACGCATATGGCTGCGCGTGCCCCCCGTTGGTGTGTCATCACCATGCAGGAACAACACTGGCAAGTACGACAAACCCTGCACGATCCCGATGAGAACTTCGACTGGGCCTTAACCCTGCAGGTGGACCTAAAGGCCTCCCGTGAGCGCGCCGAACCCGTGCTGCTACTCAAGAACTTAGGCGCCTCAAACTAAACGCGCTTGCCCATGGCATAAGCCGTTGAAGCCACCAAGAGGATCCACAGGCCATCGGCTAAAGCCAGATGAATCAGCTGCGCCGTTATCGGAGTAAGCAAGGAAATATTGATCCACCCCACCATCATCTGCAGCAATAAAACCACTACGATAACAACACCTAGCCACAGGTTGCGCGTGTACTCGGCCAAACGCACTGCGCTGAGCACTAGGATCAATCCCCAGCCGCTTGCCACGAGGGGATGCCACATCCGCAGACGCAGCAAAAGAGGCGACCAAGGAGAAACCTGCTTGACCGCCGGGAACAACGTGTCCGCCAACGCAGCAATCGCTCCCGTGCATCCCACCACCAGCATGCCCAGCAATGAAAGCCTCAAAAGCCAACGCAACTGAGGGGGCAAGGGTTGGGTCTTTAGCTCTGGACGATAGGCCCACCACCAGGCCCAGGTCATGGCGGCAAGCAGCAAAAAAGTGTTGAGCAGGTGCATCGCAACCCACAGCACTCTTAACGCCGAATCGTTGTAGGCCACCAAACGCAACACCACGAGCAAAGCCCCGATCAACGCCTCGGTGGTCATGAAAAAAAAGCTCAGCAGCGTCGCTCGTCGTACACGATCCTCGGCCTTGAGTCGTCGCCAAGACCAAAGCGCCAGCCCCGCACTCAGCAGCCACATCAGTCCAGAGCTTGCGCGATGCGTCCACTCTACCCAGGTCTTTTGCGCGCTTTTATCTGCAGAGGGCACCAAATCGCCATGGCAGCTGGGCCAAGAATCGCCACAGCCATCACCCGAATGGGTCGCACGTACCAACGCGCCACCTAAAATAACAACCACCGTGAGCAACAAAAGAAGACCAAGCAGATGCCCCAAGCGACGCAACGCAAGCGCCTGCTGTGATTGCACCGCCGGCTCGGCTGCATCAAGAGCAGGACTATGCTGCATGAGCCAGATCCATCATCGGAGAGCGCTGAAACCATGCCTCCGCTTGAGCAGGTGCCTTACCTGGCTCAGGTCGCGCTGAATCGTTTGCGCCAATGGGTCCCTGCAGATTTAAGCCATCGATTGGAGGAAGCATCTCTCGAGCACTGGGGTATCGCGCTCTCCTCGCATCTGCAATCGCAAAGCTGGCAATCCTCTTCGACAATGCCCACGTGGCATCGCGATCGTTGGGCTTTGGTCCTCTGTCCACAGAATGCCCCCGAAGCAGCACTTGTATGTCTTCTTCCCGCATCGCTGATTGCCCAAGGTATCCAGCAAAGCACGTTCAACGCCACCAACACCCCTCCGGAGCAACACAAGGAAGCCAGCATCAATATCCCCATTGCCTTGGAACCCTTCGAGCAAGGCATGCTTTTGTACAGCTTGGATCGCGTGCTCAAGCACACTCAGCTTGCCCAAGAGTGGCGTATCCAGGGCCTCTATCCGGCGCATCTGCTTTTTGCTGAGTGGCTCAAAGACCAGGAAGTCGCGCTGATGCATACACATTTAAGTCACGCCGAATCGTCCACCCGCTTTTCTATCGATATCGTTGTACCGAGACGAAGCTTGAATCATTTCGCAAACGCAGACCCGCCTTATCAAAACCAAAGGCAACGAAATGATCACCACAAAACAGCAGACATCCCTCTTCAAGCGCTGGTGATTGCCGGCTTTGCCTGCCTCAAGACAGATGAACTTGCCGCGCTGGAACCAGGCGATGTGATCCTTCTGGAGCAGACCTTAAGCACAGAGCAAACTCCTGGTGATGTGCGGGATGCTGCGGCACTGATTGTTGTGGGTGAGCCCAGCATTGCGTGGCATGTTGAAATACCGCAAGAGCAACCCTCGACGCTCGTGATTGACAGCCCGTTGCCGCCACTGGACGAGCATCTTCATCGTCTTTTATCACCCAGTCCACGAGCACGCTTGATTATGACCACCCCCACAAAGCCCAATACAGCAGGCGTTTCAACAGCACATCCTCTGGGTCAGACGTATGTGGAGATGTACGTGGAGGTCACGCGCACCCACCTTAGCCTTGATGAGTTAAGCCAACTCAAAGCCGGGGATGTGATTGCTTTATCCTCGCCCGCAACGCATCAAGTCAGCCTTAGAACCGCTCATCAGCGCCTCGCAACGGGAACACTGGTGGATGTAGAGGGGGAATTGGGCATTCGGATCGATGCCCTAACGTTGCCTGATACACCCGATGAGGACTCAGCGTAGCCGGTCAACAAGGCTTGTGATCGTCGCGGTTGCGACTTCTACCCGGTTAGCGTCAATCAAAGATACCGAGAGCACAATGCTCTGTTTTTCTTCGGTAACAGGCAAAGGACAAGAGCCCACCGCTCGAATAACCCCACGTGCTTTTTTCAGGTAACGCAAATCCATCCCGGTCACGATGAAACGCATGCCCTGGGGCATGGACGCGATGAGCGCCAAGTTTCCCGCAAGCTCCGCGGCATTGGCGAGGGCAATCGCATGCACGGAGCGTAGATGATTGCGCAGTCTGCGTTTATCGCGAATCACTACCTCAGCCCGCCCCGGCTGGAAGACCTCCACATGCGGAGAGACCGTCGCAGTATAAGGCACCATAAGACCAAGAAGTCGACTGTACACACGCTTGCCGAAGGGAAGCTTCTGACTGAAAGCCCAGGCGCGTTGTAGCCGCTGAGAGAGGTCAAACTGGGGACTCATGCTCCCAGCATAGCGCACCCAAGCCCGAAACGGGTGGATTGCCTGCCCCTCCTACATGTGCTCGCAAGCATGTGCCCAGCGCTTTATGTCGGCCTCTTGAACACCTAAGCGTTACGATTTTCATTCATCTTTTTCAGTGTTTGCCCCAGTGGCTAAGAACTTCAGCCACAACTGTGCGATGGCACGTATCTGGCACTTATCCAGTGTAGATATAAGGGGGTTATTGTGAATACGGAAGCCTACGGATGTTCTCACGTTGGTCAGCGCGCTAAAAATGAAGACGCTTTTTGTTATGATACCGACTTAGGTTTGTATGTTGTTGCCGATGGGATTGGCGGATACCCAGGAGGGGATATCGCAAGCCATTTAGTGGTCGAAACAATCTTGGACTTTTTCAATCGTCATGACCGTCAAGATGACCGTGATGTCGAAAGCCTATTGGGGATGGCGATTCGCTTGGCGAGCCGAGAGGTCAATCATCGTCAAATAGGTCACCTCGCGTATATGGGCTCCACCGTTGCGGTGATGCTGCGGCGCCATCAACGAGTGTGGATCGCGCACGTAGGCGACAGCCGAGTCTATCGCTTGCGTCAAGGCAAACTCGAGCAACTGACGCAAGATCACTCCACGGTGGCAGAGCAACGTGTGGTCGGCTACCCCAGCCCACACGCGCACAACGGCGTTGCCCCCAATCGCCTCACTCGAGCCATGGGTATTCCCAGCTTGTCGAAGCCCGATATCATCTCACTCGAGCTCGAAGGCAATGACTGCTTCCTGCTTTGCAGCGATGGCTTGAGCAATGTGCTCTACCCCGCCGAGATCGAGCGACGTCTGCGCTTGCGACCCACCCAAAAAGCCGCCGAGACACTGGTTCACCATGCAGTATCAGCGGGAGGGTACGACAACATTACCTCGGTGGTGGTTAACTTCAGCTAGGTCGCTCACGCTTTCTCATCTTTTGAAAAGGACTTCCCCTTTTCGTTGAGCTCTTCTTCGAGTTCCTGAACCGTCGGAAGTCGACTTCCAAGATCATCGGGCAAGGAACGCGTGAGCTGCCAGTTAGCTACTCCTATCGGCTTGGGACTGCCACGCAGTGCATATTCGACGATAACCTTATTCTTCGTCTTGCACAGAATCAGACCTATCGTTGAATGGTCCCGTTTCTCGTCGCGGAGCTGACTATCAACAGCAGAGAGGTAAAAGTTGAGTTTACCGGCGTATTCCGGTTTGAACGGTCCTGTTTTGAGCTCAACGACAACGTAGGAGCGAAGGCGAAGATGGTAGAAAAGCATATCAACGTAAAAATCCTCCCCACCCACATCGAGGTGTACTTGGTTGCCTATGAAAGCGAAGCCTACGCCTAGTTCGAGGAGAAAAGCGCGGATGTGCTCGATGAGTGCCCTCTCGAGTTCGCGTTCTCTAATGTCTGCTGAGAGCTCAAGGAAATCGAAAACGTAGGGATCCTTGAGAAGCTGGTGTGCGAGGTCCGATTGCAGTGCGGGTAGGGTTTGTTCAAAGTTATTCTGTGCCTTGGCCTGACGCATATGAAGTTCCCCTTCGATTTGAGCTACCAACACGTTGCGGGACCATCCATATTCGACGGTATGTTGTAGGTAAAAAATCCGGGTTTCTTTATCCTTCACCTTGTCCAGCAGTGTGCAGTTGTGAAACCAAGGTATTTGTGCAGCAGCTTGCTGCACAAATTGGCGATCTGGCCATGCCTCTGCAAACGCTCGCATATAATTGAGATTCCTAGACGAAAACCCTTTCACACCCGGGAAAGTCTCCCGAAGATCGCCAGACAGCTGGTCGATAACCTTCGCTCCCCACCCTCCTTCTGCCTGGCGTTCCAAGATACTGCGACCGATATCCCAGTAGAGAAGCACAAGCTCTCGGTTGACGCGAAGGGTGGCTTTAACTTGCGCCGACCGCACCTTCCCCTTCAGCTCTTCAAGTAAAATCCGATACGTTTCATCAGGGGACTTCCTCAAATCAGGCATGATTCTTATTCAACACGCTTTGTTCACAAACGCTAGTGGTCCCAGGGAAGTCTGCAACAGTTTCATCTCTCAAACCACTCTAGCCACGCGCAAGGCCCTATGGCATGCTGCGACGCGCATGCATCAAGGGTCCGTGAGATGAGTGATACCGTGATACAAAAGGAGCAGCAGTCGCAGATCTTGGTCAGCGTCACGGGGAACGATAGCCCGGGCATAAGCGCCGCTCTTTGCGATATCTTGGCGCATAACCAGGCCACGCTTCTGGATATCGAACAGGTTGTGTTGCATCAGCACATCACCCTTTGCTTGCTTATCGCTGCCGATGCAGCGCCCACCGCAGGAACCCCTGTGCTCAAAGACCTACTGCTCTTTGCACAAAGCAAAGATCTTCAGCTCAACTTTAGCGTTCTTGATCCGGGAAACTCCACATCCTCCGTTCAGAAGCCCATTCAGACATCACCTTGGCGGTATGTTCTGACTCTTTTGGCCAGCAGTCTAGACGCTAAAACCATCAGCTGTATCGGTCATGTTCTGGCTAACTATCAGGCCAATATCGATCGTATACGTCGCTTATCCAGTGAGAGCCTGTCGTCTCTGGAGCTTATGGTGTCGCTACCCAGCAACGCCTGCCCCCATCAGGCCTTACGAGCTGATCTGCTGGCGAGCTTGCGCCATCTCCATATTGACGTCGCTGTACAACGAGAAAACCTCATGCGTCGCAATAAGCGACTCGTCGTGATGGATATGGACTCCACCCTAATCAAAGTGGAGGTCATCGATGAGCTCGCCCGGCTGCATGGTGTCTACGATCAAGTCGCAACAATCACCGAACGAGCGATGCAGGGAGAACTCGATTTCGAGGCCAGTCTGCGCCAACGCGTGGAGCAACTCAAAGGACTTTCTTTTGCCAAAGCGACTGCCCTTGCCGAAACCCTACCGCTTACCGAAGGTGCGGAGTCTTTAACCTCGGTGCTGCGTTACTTGGGCTATCGCACCGCCGTAGTCTCCGGTGGCTTTATGGTCGCTGCCCAAGCTCTGCAAAAACGCCTTGCCCTCGACGACGCCTTTGCCAACCAGTTGGAGGTTGAAGACGGTCTGATCACGGGCAAGCTACAAGGTCCCATCATCACGCCCGCATACAAAGCCCAAGTCCTCAGCAAGCTGGCCGCTCAAGAGAGCATTCACCTGGAGCAAACCGTTGCGATCGGTGATGGCGCCAATGATATTCCCATGTTGCAAAAGGCAGGCCTGGGTATTGCCTTTCACGCCAAAGCCAAATTGCGCGAGGCCGCGGACACAACCGTCAGTGCAGGTGGTCTCGATCGCATTTTGTATTTTCTGGGCTTATCCGCTCAAGACGTGCAGGACGCTCTGGCCCATGCCTCGGCTCGATAAAAAGGAGTGCAAAGCCCTGTCATAATTTTGACCCTCGATCCTGGCTTGCGTATGTATCGCCCATGATCATTGCAATCACAGGGCAAAAAGGCGGTAGCGGCAAATCAACCATGGCCATCTCATTGGCCTGCGAATGGCGCGCGCGAGGCAAACGCGTGCTGCTTGTCGATGCAGACCCCCAAGGCTCGTGTCGTGCCTGGGGCGAGGTTGCCGCTCAACAAAGCAAAGCAGCTCCAACGGTGATCAGCATGGGCGCAGGAATGCATCGCCCCGATCAATTGCCAGCATTAGCCGATGCGTATGATGTCACCCTCATCGACTGTCCGCCTCGATTGGACGAAGTGCAGCGGGCGGCCTTGCTCGTCGCAGACTTAGCGATTTTTCCATGCAGCCCCTCGGCGATGGAATCATGGGCCCTACCCGCAACCATCGATTATTTCGAAAAGGCGCGCATGATTCGACCCAACTTGAGCGGAGCGATTTTGATCACGCGCAAAGTCCCCAGAACTTCTATTGCCGAACAGGCTCGCGAACTCTTACAGCATGCAAGCGTGCCTATCTTCCGTAGTGAGATTTGCCACCGCATCGTCTACCAGCAAGCTCCTGCCAGCGGCTCTGGGGTCACGGACTATGCACCCACCAGTGCTGCCGCCGCGGAAGTACGATCCCTGGCTGGAGAGATCGAAAGCTTGGCAGGCAAGCGTTCGCAATCAATCGCAGCGTGATTTAACAGATAGGGGATCATGCCTATCCCACAAGCTCAGGAAATCGCTGGCTTAGCTCAACTAGGTGAGGCATGCTCCGCTGCCCTACGTGCTTACCCCAGCTATTACCGCCTCTTGCCTAGCGCGCTATGTCCTATTCATAGGTCGCCTTGTGCTTCTCGTATCTACACTCAGCTGCAGCTCGCTTTGCACATCAAAACCGCAGTCAGCACCATCATCAAGAAAGCCTCCTTCGTCTCACACCAAAGCGCAATTGGTCGTGGTTATCGTGCTGGACCAGCTGGGCAGCGATACCTTGCTGCGCCATCTGCCCCAACTCGATCCTCAGGGTCTTATCCGGCAAAGCATCAAACGAGGCGTCTACTACGAACGCTCGCGCTATCCCTATGCAGGCACCTTTACCGCGCCAGGGCATGCCACGATCCACACCGGCTTTCCTCCCGCTCAATCGGGCATCGTCGCAAACAACCTTTGGTCACGCGAACTCAAGCACAGTCGACCTATCGTTCACGACACCAACTCGCCGGTCATCAACACGCCTCAACGATTTGTCAGTCCCAAGCGACTGCAAAAGGCCACCGTTGGCGACTTGCTCAAATCAACACGCAAGGGCCAAGCAAAGGTCGTCTCGCTATCGATAAAGGCACGCGCGGCGGTACTCAGCGCAGGCAAAAAGGCCGACCTTGTCTTGTGGTATGAGGGAAGTTCGCGGCGCTTCACGAGTTCGACCTTCTACACCAATCAAAAGGGTGCGTTGCCCAAATGGATCGATACCTGGTCAAAAAAACACAGCATCGGTCAATCCCCTCATCCCTGGGAACCTCTGGACCCACAGCTCTACGCCTCACTCTTAGGCAAAGACGATCAACCTGGTGAGGGCAACTCGGCCCTTGGACTGGGCACACGCTTTCCACATCATGCAGACGCAACCTCTTCAGCCACAAGCTGGCTCACCACACCGCATAGCAGCACCGTACTGATCGACCTTGCCGCTCATGCCGTCAAACACATGCGACTTGGAAAAGGTCATGAAGCGGATCTACTTGCACTGTCGATTTCTGGAACGGACTACGTAGGTCATATTTTTGGCCCGCACTCGTGGGAGTATCTGGACAATCTCAGACGAGTTGACCGCGCATTGGGACAGTTCGTCGACCGACTCCGTCAAACCCTCAACACAGCGGTGTTGATCACCTCGGACCACGGTGCTCTGCCACTCCCCGAGCGACTTCGCGCTCAAGGCGTTGACGCTGGACGCATCAACACAGGCCAGCTCACACAAGAACTCAACCAACATCTCACAAGCAAGCTCGGCCAAGCGGGACCTTGGATCGAAACTTATTCGCAACCCTTCATCATCTTTAGCAAACACGCTCAGCAACAACCGTGGCGAACTAAGGTGCGCGAGTTGACGCGCGCTTACTTGGAACGAAAACCCGCTATTCATGCGGTGTACGATTTGCGCGAGCTCAAGCCCTGTCAGGATCCTTGTGCGGAACCTAAGCGTTCGGCTGCCGAAAGCGTATTTAGCCTAGACAATGGCGACTTATTTGTTGTCCCGGCGAAAGGCTTCATCCCCCATGGAGGCACAGGCACGAGCCATGGTAGTCCATGGGATTATGACCAAGAAGTTCCTGCCATTGCCGACGCACCGGGACTTACACCCAAACGAATCACATCCGTGGTATCGCAACTGCAAATTGCACCCACGGTTGCGCAGCTATTAGACCTGAGTACCAAGAGCTTTCGCGCTGCGCCTTTGCCTCTTTAAGAACATATTGGCGCCACTAATTCGCCACCAACGCCACCCCTAAGAGGCTAAGCACATGACTTAATAGGCCAACGTTATGGGCACCAATGCTGCTGATGGAATCTCAACACCAACCATCGAGGAGCATGAATATGAGCCATCTTTGCAAAGCCCTTCAATCCGCCCTGAACGTCATCGAAAAGAACTTTGGTAGGGGTGCGATTATGCGCTTGGACAGCGCAGCCCCAATAGACGAAATTGCCGTGATTCCTAGCGGCATGCTGTCTCTCAACCACGCCTTGGGATGCCAGGGCTATCCGCGTGGACGCGTGGTCGAAATCTTTGGACCCGAAGCAAGCGGCAAAACCACCCTTGCGCTGCACGCCATCGCCGAAGCGCAACGCCAAGGACACACAGCGGCATTTATCGATGCCGAACATGCCCTTGATGTGCACTATGCCCAAAAACTAGGCGTACAACTGGGAAGTCAACTGCTCGTCAGTCAGCCCGATAGCGGCGAACAAGCTCTGGAGATTAGCGAAATCCTAGTACGCAGCAGCGGAGTTGCCCTGGTTGTCGTGGACTCTGTGGCAGCATTGGTCCCCCAAGCGGAAATCGATGGCGATATGGGAGACAGCCATATGGGTCTGCAGGCTCGTCTTATGAGTCAAGCCTTGCGCAAGCTCACCGGCGTATGTTTTCGCAGTGGCGTAACCGTGATGTTCATCAATCAAATGCGGGCAAAAATCGGCCAAAGCTACGGTCCCAACGAAACCACCACTGGGGGCAATGCCCTAAAGTACTACGCGTCGTTGAGACTCGATGTGCGCCGCATCAGCAGCATCAAGCAAGGCGATGCCGTCGTAGGTAATCGAACCCGAGTTAAGATCGTCAAAAACAAACTAGCCCCACCCTTTCGCACACTGGAGTTCGATATCCGTTTTGGTGAGGGCATCGATGCCTTGATCGACTTATTGGACGTAGCGGTCAACCACGACATTGTACGAAAAAACGCCAGCTTTTATCATCTTGGAGACACTAAGCTAGGCCAGGGCAAAGAACAGGTGCGTAACTTTCTGCGTGCCCATCCAGACATCGTTAAGAGTTTGAACGAACAGATAGCTCAAGCTCTAGAACCGAAGGGCGGTAATAAAGAGGCCACAAAAGCTGCGTAATTGAAAAAACCTCACCACACACTGCAATCGCTACCGCTGCTCCCTTCCAGGCCTGACGGGGTTCACGGTGCAGTGTCGGTAAGGCCTCGATCTATTAGGCCTAGTTAGAGGCATCGACAAGTGATTTCTGCACGCTTCCATTCACCTGCAAAGACCACGCTTGAGCCAGCGGCTTTTCATCCCGCCGCTGCCATGCAAAACGCACGTGCAGGGGGTCATGATCGGAAAGGCGACGTCCCTCGGGATCCCTAAAATCCGATACGCGAGCGTAGGCAAGAGGACTTAGCTGAAGATAGGCAGAGGAGCGGTAGAAGACACGGTCCACATCTGATCGAAGTTCGCCTGAAAACCGAGGTGCAAAGGCAGCACTTACATCCTCAAGTCGAAGTTCTCGCAGCAAATGCCGATAGCTATGCAAGTCCTGTCGACGCGTACGAGAACCGAGCATCAAGTTAGTATCGCCGGCAATGATAAGCGCCTTGCAATCACGTTGTGCATTGGCTTTGACATGACGAATCAGCTGCTTGATCTGTAGGGCACGAATATCGCCATCCTCTACACCGGCATCCATATGAATATTGTACATGCTGACACAAGCTCCGCCTAACCAATGATGCGCAAAGCTAAAACCCTTCGCAGCTAAACAATCCGCACCTGAGGAAACAATGCCTCGACATGAATCCCACTTAATACGTTCTACCGAATTGACTCCCGGACGAATGCCTGGACCAGCAGTGCGCGTCTTGCTGAAAGGCAGTACCGAAAAACGATTAAGGCCATCTCCACGGACATCATAAATGCGAGGCAAGTCAATCCCTGATCCATGCGGATTGGAGCGAAAACCAAAGCGACGCCTTAAGTGACGATCGAACAAAGGCCACATTGAAAAGCCCTCTTGTACGAACACCACCTGCCAGTCGCGCATGCGTGCCGCGATCGACATTGCATGGGCGCGACTAAGGCTCCCGAAAAAGGGCAAAGGGATGCCATGGATATTGTAGCTCAAGAGAGTCAGCTCTCCCGAGCGATGATTGAGCGCCTCTGAAACTCTGCGTTCAGCGGAACTAGACCCAGGCAGACAATCGGGAGCGGGATCTTGACATGATACCAGCAAATACAAGCCTAGAAGGCCGGTAACAGTAACACATAAACGAAGGGGTAGGACAAGACGCCAAGAACAGCACGCCATATCCTGAAAATAAAGCAAGATGATCGCATCTTGAAGATAATTTTGCGGAGAGGGCGGGATTCGAACCCGCGGTACCGTTGCCGGCACACACGATTTCCAATCGTGCAC
>CAYWAT010000067.1:0-13961 GCA_964456305.1 uncultured Polyangiales bacterium
AGTCACAAAATGCCGAGCACAGGCATCCCTTGCGACAGTGGTGACATGATCAAAACCAGGAATCACCACATGTTGTGCTTGCGTGTATCGCCCCGAGTCGAGCAAATCTTGACCCTTGCTGGGTGGCGTAATGACATCCAACGAGCCGGAAAGCATAAGGACCGGCACATCAATAGTGCGTCGCAACAGAGGCATTTTTGCGACATCACCAAGCCCTAAGTGCTGACATAAGGCAGGACCATCCTCGTTAATCGCATAGCTAAAATGAGGGTGCAGCACCTTAGGCACCCCATCAATAGACGCTTTGCTGTCATCGACCGGCTCAAGACACCGCACGGTTACATTGAGTAGTCGGTTAACGGAAGGTGAATAAGGCGATGAAAACAAGTCCTTGATCGTCTGCTTCAGACGTTGGCTTTCTTCGGCAAAGCCCCACATCGCCAATAACGCGTCATTAACCAGGGCAAGCACTCGCCTAGCGCCTCCTTGTGATCTCAGCATGATCTGATCAAAAGCACGACGCAGCTTCAAGCCATGATGCGTCAAGGTCTGGTTTAGAGTGTGAACAAAGGACTCGTTGCTTTGAGCCCAAGGATAGGCTTCGAGGCATGCATTATCTTGCTGACAGTGCAGCACAGCATTGTGCATGCCCTCATAGAGGCCAGCATCAAAGTTGAAGCGGTTGGCATCGCCCTGCACAACGAGGCCATCGAGCAATGCAGCGCTTACCGCACCGGGAAACATCTCCATAATGTATTGCGCAATCAGGGTGCCGTAGGAGTGTCCCAGCAAGATCATCGGCGCTTGATAGCCCAGTTCCTGGTGCACATTCATAACGTCGGCAGCAATTGCTCTGCTGTTATAAGCTGGCAACTCAAACTCCTGTTCCTTTGCTTCGCTAGCACAACGCCTCGCCGCCTCTTCACGTTTCCGCGGCGAAGCATAATCATCAGACATAGCTTCAAGGCTTGGACAATCGAGCGTCGGTAGCGACTCACCACTGCCGCGATAGTCCAGAAAGACAAGATCATGCTTGATTTTAGCGAGTTCGCTCCTGCGACTAAGCCATGCGCTCAGATATAAAGCCCCGCCGCCCTGAAAGGCAGAACCGCCCGGACCACCAGGAAGGTAATAAATCGGCTCAGCGCTATCTGAATTAGGATGACGCAAGTGCATCACCGCAATATCGATGGTGCGCGAGTTCGGGTTATCGCGATTCTCCGGCACGCTCACATAGCCGCAGCGCACCTCGGCGTTTGTATGTTGTGAAACATCAACCCAACAGGGGTGAGCCCTCCAGCCAGACGTATCCCCTTTGAATTGAAGAGCGGCGTCTTCGCTTGGCAGTGAGCAGGCAAACAGACCCATGCAGGTCAGCCAGGTAAGGTGTCTAAGGCAACTAAGCATGCTTTTCTCCTCTAAGGCATAAACAACGGCAACTACTATGACGGAAGACAGAGCATGTCTCAATGCATCTGGTGCTTGGCCCATAAGAGACCGAAGGCCTCGCCATAGCCCCGCTATGCGATCTAAGAACCGGATGCTACGCTCACGGCCTTATGCTTGCTTATTCGACGTATCTTTGCCGCTTCGGCGCATGCTTATGGCTTATCGTCTGCATCGCAGGCTGTGCGCAGGCGCATCCATCGAGCGACCAAGGCAAATCCATCCTCGACAGCAACAGCATTGCCTGGACTCATCCGGAGAATCTGCGTGCCTGCTTTTCCCACCTGAACCTCAATCCTCAAGAGCAGCAAGACAGCCAAACATTGCAATGGGCCGAAGGCATTGTACGCACCATCGTCGCGCGCGAGATCAATACTCACACGCGGGTCAACCTCAGTATCCATGAACGCCCCTGCCGCGAGCTCGACCTGCACAGGGACATAGACATCACTATCAGCTGGAACAACCAAGAGTTGTCGTCCAGCGCCAACGGCCCTGACACTCGTGGCTATGGCAATATCGACATCGCCTACGATTTTGAACGCATCATCGGTCTGGATAACAACAATCCAAGCAGTCCGGCAGGCTCGGCATGGCTCAAGACCCACTGCCAGAGGTCTACGATAGCCCAAAGCACGTGCATCGAGCTGGTTACTCTGCATGAGCTAGGACATCTTCTCTTCTTGGCGCGTGATGAGCACCTGCGTGACGAGAATGAATGCCCGGGCTTTCACCTCAGGCGTAACTACATCGCAAAAAGCATCCGCAGCATCGAGGACATCAACGTCCTTGAACCCGCGCCACCGGGCAGCGAGTACGTGCTGCACTTCGAGGGAGAGCCCTTCGACGCCATATCGATCATGAACCCCTGCTACTACCACCGCATCGTCGCCAGCGATCGCATCCTCGATGCCGACTTCCACTTCCAGCTTAGCCCCGGTGATATTCGCACAGCCAATGGCGTGTACCCTTCAATGGAAGGGTACGCCTGCGGCAACGGTTATTGCGAACCCGGAGAGAATCAGCAGAACTGCCCCCAAGACTGTGGGCGCTAGAGCGTCAGCGGGCAAAAATTTGTTTCGCTGCAGGAAAGCGTGTATCGCGAACAGGCAGTGCGTAACTTGGGTGCAAGGGCTTGATATGGCAGCAAACGACGTCGAGATACGAGGTTTATCCGCGCAAGCAAAGCGTGCCGCGCAGCGACGCAATCAGACGTTGTCTACGGCGCATCTTTTGCTGGTCATGGTGCAGAATGCGTCGCCGGCCGCCCGTTTTTTGCATCAACAGGATCTACACGAGAGCAAGCTGCTGCAGTTTTTGCACACGATGAAGCCAGAGCACGGCAGTTTGCTCCAGCTGGCAATGGAGCGCGCGCAGCAATTGGCCGAAAGCCTCGAGACCTCGCAGGTCAATGATCTGCATCTGTTGCTGACGCTCACACGCATGCGTCAATCCGCCGCGCATGCCTATCTAGCGCAGCATCACGAGGTCTTGCCCAAGCTGGTGCAGGCACTCAGCGATGCCCTCGGCCTCAGTGCAGCAACATCGACTCCGCCACCACGCAGGGCTTCACCGCCGCCAGCCTTTACGCAAGGGTACACGCCTCGCATCAACGCGGTCGGTTCAGGTCAAAGCAGCACGGCATTGCGCCCCCTGACCAACATGCGCGCGCAGGCGATGACCCTCGGCAGGTCTGTCGCGCTCAAATCCAAGGAAGAGAGAGACGAGGAGAGCTCTACGACAAACACAGGCGAGGTGCTCTACCAAGAGACGCACCCACCGGTTGAGCATGCGCCTAATATTCGTCGCCCTAAAAAAGAAGCCGCACCCAGCAACGAGACCGAAGAGCCTCCAGGGCTTGAGCTCAATCCCAAACATTTCCCAGTTTTGACGCGGGTGGGACGCAATCTTAGCAGTGCCGCAGCCAATGGTGAGTTTGATCCCTTGGTGGGTCGTGACGCCCTCATCGATCAGATGCTGGATATCTTGGCCCGTCGACGTGCCCATAACCCCCTGCTCTTAGGTCCGCCCGGAGTAGGTAAAACCGCCCTCGTCGAAGGGCTAGCGATGCACTTTATCCAGCAGCCCATCGATGCCCAGAAGGGGCCCACCATCGTGATCGAACTCTCCGCAGGTGCCCTCATCGCTGGCACAGGCGTGCGCGGCGCGTTGGCGGAGCGATTGCGACAGGTTCAAGACGAGGTGCAGCGAGCCTCGCAACGGGTGATTATCTTCATCGACGAAATCCATAGCATCGTGGGCAACGGGGATACCGCCGATGACTTGGCCAACGAGCTCAAAAGCATCCTCGCGCGCAACACCCTGCACTGCATCGGCGCCACCACCGAAGAGGAGTACCATCGCAGCATCGCGCGTGACCCAGCTCTGGCGCGACGCTTTAGCCATGTGCACGTGGACGAGCCCTCCACCGACACCACGGTCGCGATTCTGCAGGGCATCAAGCATCATTACGAGTCGCACCATCAGGTTAACATCGACGAGGAGGCCATTCAGGCCGCGGTCTCGCTATCGCGACGTTACGTGGTGGACCGCTACTTGCCCGACAAGGCGCTGAGCATTCTCGACCTTGCCGGCGCCCAGGCCAAGCGACGCGGACAGGCGCAGGTCTCACATACCGATGTGGCCACCATTGTGGCTGCCCGCACGCATATCCCGGCCGAGCGTCTATTAATGGAAGATGCCGAGCGCTTGTTGGCGCTTGAGCAGGAGTTGCATACCCGCATCGTCGGCCACGAGCGCTGCATCGAGCGCATTGCCTCCAGTTTGCGTCGCGCCATGGCGGGCTTTCGCTCGGGGCAGCCCTTGGCCACCTTTTTGTTTTTAGGTCCCAGCGGTGTCGGCAAGACCGAAACTGCCAAGGCCATCCAAGACATCCTCTTTGCGCAGAGCAACATGGCTCGCTTCGATATGAGCTCCTACAACGAGGCGCATTCGGTAGCCCGCTTGTTCGGAGCCCCGCCGGGCTATGTGGGTCACGATGTTGGCGGCCAGCTCACCGAAAGCGTGCAGCGGCGACCTTACCAGTTGATTCTGCTGGATGAGATCGAAAAAGCGCATCCCCAAGTGTGGCTCTCCCTGCTGCCCTTGCTCGACGAAGGGTACCTCACCGACGCCAAGGGTCGGCATGTGGATTTCAGCAATACAGTGATCTGCATGACCTCCAACTTGGGCGCCTCTCTATTTTCAGCGCGTTCGGCCCCGGTAGGTTTTGCGAACCACGAAGCAACATCCAAGGACCAGCACCAACTCGAAGCAAGAGTGCTCGACCATGCGCGCCAAGCCCTTCCCGACGAGCTGTGGAATCGCATCGATGAAACTCTGGTCTTTCATCCACTGAGTGCGCAAGACACGCGCATCGTCACCGAGCGTCTTTTAGAGCAGATGGCCGAGCAACTGCGCGCCCAGCACCAGCTTGAGCTATACATCGACGATACGGTGATCGATCATGTGTTGGATCATGGCGAGTTTGACCTCAGCCTAGGCGCACGACCCATGCGTCGCACCATCGGTCGCCTGGTCGAAGCGCCCCTAGCCGCAGCCATCTTCAAGTCCCAGTTCCCCAGCGGCAGCGTAGTCTACGTCGCGGTCGAAGAAGGCGAACTGCAGCTCAGCGTGTAGCTTCAACGATAAAGCCCATGCGATTGAATGTAATCGCGCACTGGCGCACTCAAGAAGGCATCTGCTTTGGCTGATTGAGTTCGCAGGGCCTTGCGGATCGAGGTGGAGCTGATGTCGGGCAAGCTCAGTGTGTGAACGATGGCATCTGTCGCCTTTGACTCAGCTCCCTCGCGTCCCACCACCCAGGGCGACACCATGGCAAACAGGCGCTCGGCTTCATGCCAGCGATGCCGCTGCGCATAGGCATCCTGTCCCATGATTAACGACCAACGTTGCGTGGGGTAACGCAAGCGCAGAGCATCGACGGTATGCACCGTGTAACTTGGACCTGCGTGCTGCTTTTCCAAATCCATCAGCTGTACATGCTGCAGCACCCCAAAAGCCAACTCACACATCCGCAACCGATGCTCAAAGTCGGCAGTAAAAGCCTTGCCATGCGGATGTCGAAAAACAGGCAACACCCAAAGCGCATCGATCGACGCCTGACTTAAGGCAGCAGCGCCAAGCAGCACATGGCCCAGGTGTGGCGGGTCAAAACTACCCCCCAGAAGGCCGATATGGGCAGGACCTACAGGTGTCGACATAACACTCTTATGGTACACTGGTGCGAGAGCGAGGATAGGTGAAACATGAGCAAAGGGAGTGCTGCTCAACGAGCGATTCTTAGTATTTACTTAGTCTATTTATCCGCCTGCACGAAGATCGAAACCATTGAGCCGCCTACCGTGCGCAACATCGATGAAATCTTCATCGAGGTGGATTATCAAACCGGCGCCAAGCCTGAGGTTGTCACCGAATTCGTGCCCGGTTCGGGCATTACGGACAACGCCTGGGAGGTGGTCACCCGGCCCAACATCGAGGCACTCACCAACGTGCCCGCAATCGGCCGCACGCTTAACGTCATCGTGCCTAGCAGCGATGCCGACTTGCAGGAGTTGGACGCGAGCAAAATCAGCGCAGGCGGCGATAATGTGGGCTTTAACAGCGGTATTCTCCTCGACATTGCAGAGCGCTTTCGCGATGTGCGCGACTCAGGCCGCCGCGCCAGCCTTTACGTACTATTCGTCAACGGTCTTTTTGTGGATGAAAGCGGCGCGTTTCGCAGCGAAACCCTGGGCGTCAGCATCGGTAACACCGGCGTGGTGGCCTTGTTTGCCCCCGTGCTGCGACAACAGGTCAACAACAGCAATCAACAAAATCTGGTCACCAAGTGGTTTGTAGAGCAGTCTACCGTTGTTCACGAGCTCGGCCATGCCGGCGGTCTGGTGGGGCCGGCCGTCATCGAACCCGAAAGCGGCTTTGGTTTGCCCCTGCAGAGCAACCACTTGGACAACCCACCCAACAAAACCCACTGCACCAATCAGCGCTGCGTGATGTATTTCCAAAACCAAGGCTCGCGCGCAGCCCTGCAGTTTTACGCCCGCGTGGTGAACGACCGCTCGGTGGTGATGTTTGGTCAAGAGTGCATCGACGATGCCCATGCCGGCATACGCTGCGCCATGGGTCAGGCAGAGGTCTCGGACAACTGCGATAACACTATCGTTCCCCAGTAGTGCCATCGGGGCGAATCGCACACACTTCAAGCAGGGCCTTCCATAACGCTTCGCGCCCCTCACCCGTGCTGGCACTGAAGCGATGCACAGGCCAATCAAGGTTGCGCTGAACCTGCGCCACATGACGTTGGCGCTGACTACGGGGGAGCTTGTCGAGCTTGGTCGCCACGACCACGGGCTTACAGGGCGTGTGCTGAACGTAGTCGAGCAGCTGTTGATCGGCCTCCCCTAACCCGCGGCGAATATCGATAATCACCACCACCGCGCGCAGCCCAGCTCGTGTGGTGAGAAAGGCCTCGATGAGCTGCGCCCAGTGCTGACGCTCGGCCTTGCTGCGTTTGGCGTAGCCATATCCAGGCAGGTCAACGAAATCCAGCATGCCCTGCATCAACTCGATGCGAAAAAGCTGCAATGCACGCGTGCATCCCGGAGTTGAACTGGTGCGCACGAGCTTGCGGCGCTGCAACAACGCGTTGATCAAGCTGGATTTGCCGACGTTGGAACGACCGGCAAAGGCCACTTCAGCAAAAAGAGGCGGCGGAATATGCGCCATGTCGCGCGCAGATGCCAAGAAGTAAGCGTTACGAATCTGCATGATCACCCTTCGTATCAACAACGCGGGAAGGTTGGCGAGCAGGCCAGCGACTTAGCAGTGATTGCCACTCAGATAATCTCAAGGCCCACACGCTTAGAGCATAGCTCATGCCACCTGCCACAAGCACAGCAAACAGGCGCAGCCAAAGAGAAGCATAGCCATCGTAAGCATGACGAAAGAGCCATTGGCAGAAGAGCATCGCCAAGGCCATCGCCAAGGACGCAAGCAACATGCGCCACACCCCGGCCCACAGCCTTCGCCAAGGAATGCACAACCCCTGCCCCTCGGCACGCCATAACAAGACACCGAGCTGCGCCAAGGCCGCTATACTGGTCCCCAATGCAATGCCTGCATGCGCCATCAGCTGCATGCCCACACCGCCCATCAACGCAAAAACCACCACGTTGACTCCGGTTCCAATCATTGGTGTACGAGTATCGCCGCGGGCATAAAACAAGGGCACCAGGCCACGATTTAGAGCAACTCCACCGACGGAAAGTGCCATCCACCGCAAACACTCTCCGGTCTTGGCAACCGCCGACGCATCAAAGCGACCTCGCCCGAGCACCAAGGCGATCACATCCTCAGCCGCAACAAGCAAACACACCGCCGCGGGCAAAGCGAGAAAAAGAGCCATGCGCAAGGAGGCAGCACATAAGCGACCCGCTTGGTCAAACTGCTGCGCCTGCGCCAAACGCGTTAGGCTAGGCAATGAAGCTGTCGCAAGCGATAAGGCAAACAAGCCCTGGGGAATCTCAACGATGCGCTGGCTGTAATACAGAAAGCTTTGCGCGCCATCGGGTAAGAAAGAAGCGTACATACGCGTCAACATGATGTTGCCCTGATAGAGCAAAAACCCTGCTGCAATAGGCACTAAGGCACGCAACACCTGCGCACTTTGAGGATGGCGCCAAGGCCAAGTGGGCCATACCCACGCACCGCAGCGATAAACGCGCCATAGTAATAAAAAGGCATGCAATACACCGCCCACCAAGACCGCCCAAACCAGGCCGCGAATCGCATAGAGAGGCGTGGGATAGGTATCGAGCAAAAGCCAGGGCAGCGTGATAAGCGATAGGTTGAGCAACATGGGCGCCGCGGCTGCCCAGGCAAAGCGTTGACGTACATGCAGCGCCGCGGTGGCCAATGCCACCACGCCCATCAACAAGAGGTAAGGAAAAAGCAGACGTGTCAGCGTTACGATGAGCTCAAGCTTATCCCTGTCACCGGCATGCCCAGCTGCATACGCATAGGCCAAAGGACGACTGAGCCACACGCCAAGCACGGTGACCAGGACTAAGAGCATGAGCATCAAACCACTCACAGCAGCGATGCGTTGCTTACGCTCTTGGAGGTCAATGCATTTCTGCGCTTGCGAAAAAGAGGGAACCAAAACCCCCGACAAGGCCCCCTCTGCCAGCACCGCACGAAAGGTGTTGGGAATCGTGAAAGCCACAAAGAAGGCATCGGTGGCTCGTAGAGGAAACAAGGCTGCAATCACCGCATCGCGTAAGGCTCCCAAGATACGCGAGCCCAGCGTGCCCACCATAACCACACCCGCGCGACGAGTCACCTTGGAGGCCTGCGACGAAGAGCCTGCAGCACTCATGCGCGCTTCTTGGTTACAGCGCGTAACAAGGCGGGTTGCACCACCAAGGTAGCGATAAGACACCCTGCGATGGTAAGGGTCACTAGCACCCCAAACTGGCGCACCGGTAAAAAGCCACTGGCCGCAAAAACACTAAAGCCCAGCATCAAGGCCACGCAGGAAACGATAATCGCATGCCCTGTGCCTCGGGCTGCTCGCAGCAAGGCCACCGATACAAGCAAACCGGACGCCCTTTCCTCACGAAAGCGCTGCAAAACATGGATGGTGCCATCCACAGCGAGCCCTAGGCTAATAGGGAAGATAATCACAGTGCCTGTATTGAGCAGCATGCCTCCCATCGCCATGCAGGCCAGGGTCAGACACAAGGGAAGAATATTGATCGGCACGCTCACCAAGGCATACCGCACGCTGCGCAAAACGAGCGCAAGCAAGAGCACAATAATGCCCACGGCTAAAAACAAACTGTAGAGCAGGTCGCGCACCACGCTGTCGAGCCCCACCGAACTCGCATAGGCCGGTCCGGTAAAGGTCACCTCGGCCTTGCCCCCGAGGTTGGCCGTGGCTCGCTTAACCTGCACACGTAATCGTTCGACAAAACGAATGGCCGCTTGGGAACCCTCATCGCGCAATTTGATCTGCAGGCGCGCATCCTGAGCGTCATTACTGATCCAGGCCCGCAAGGGATCCTCAGCCCCTTGCTGCTGAGCGGGCAAACGCGCCAGCGTCATGAGAGCCTGGGCTTGCTCACTAGAATGCAATGGCCCCTGCGATGGCGACTCGGGACGCAGCAAACGCCACGTGCCCGCCAATACATCCACAACGCTGGTTGTGGACAGCACCTCGGGCTGCTGACCTGCCCAAGTCTGAATAGAGTCGAACTGGCGCAAGGCCTCGATGGAGTCGAAACGCAGATCCCCTTTGGCACGCCGCCAATGCAGTTCCAGAGGTTGAAAGCCGTCGAGCTTACGTTCGATCAAACGTGTACTTATCGCTCCTGGATCGTTGGCGTCGAACTGATCGAGCAAAGTACTGTCAACCTTGAGGCGCATGGCCAGCAGCGCACAAAGCGCAAAGACAAGCAGTGAAGCGACGAGCACCATGCGTCGGCGCCGAATGGTAAAGCGCGTCAACATCACCAACGCTTTTTCGCCTCGCGTACGCCGAGGTGTGCGCTCGCTAGTTCCCTGCTTAGGGAGGCGAAATAAAAGCAGCGCGCCCGGCAACACAAGCATGGTGATCACGTACGCGATCATCACCCCCCATGCGGCAAAGCCACCAAAGTGCTGCAGCATGCGTGTGGGCGAAATCGCCAACGACGCTAAACCCACGGCAGTGGTCACCGAGGTCCAAAGGCATGCCGACGCCATCGCGCGCACCGTGCATACCGCTGCGTCCCAACGCCCTTTGCCAGCAGCAACTTCTTCGCGATACCGGTTGATCAAATGAATGGCATCGCTGATGCCGATGATCATGAGCAAGCAGGGGATGATATTGCTGAGCACCATCAGAGGCTCGTCACACCAGGCGATGGTACCCACTAGCCAGATGTTCGCGATCAGCACCGCAACCAAAGGCAAAAGCACCCCGGCTAACCAGCGAAAACTAAGCCATAAAAGCCCCATACAAATCAGCAGCGTCATGGGGAACAAAATCATCTGGTCGCGCTGCATACTAGCAACCAGCTGAGTGCTCAAAAAAGGCACGCCTGCCAGGTAGGGCGTGAGACTTTTGGGCTTTGGCGTCTTATCGACAATCTCCTGCACACGCCCCACCCGCTGCTGCATGCGCTCAAAGGACTCACGATCCTGCACGGAGAGACCCACCGCGATCAGCGTCAGGGTGTGGTCTTCACTAATGAGACGTTTCTCCAACGAAGGAGTGCTTTTAAGCAAGGTGCGCAGACGCGTTACGGCCTCCTCAGGCGAAGAAGTGGACTCAAACAAGGTCTGCGGCAGCAAAGGATGGCGACCAAGCGTTTCGATAAAAGCCTGCTCTCCCTCAGGAAAAGCGTCGGGCACCGCGCGCGCTAAACGCCTCAACGCACCCAACGCTTGCTGCTCCATCTGTTGCTGTGCAGAAACCTGTGAATCTTCCTCTGCCTCAAGAGCATCCAGATCGAGTTCCTCGTCTTGCCCAGCCACGGCACCATCAGCGGATGAAGGCAGCGGCCAAGGTGTGTTGGTTAAGCTCACCACCTGTTGAGCCCAAGGTTCCTGTGTGAGTTGGGAGGCTAAGCGATGAAGGTAACCTAAGGCCTTGGCATCAAGCAGCGTGGGCGCTTCCACCAGCACCAAGATGGCATCATTCGAGAGGCCGAAACGCTGATTGAGTTGGGCAAACTGATGCTTGTAGTCGCCAAAGGAATTCATCAGCTGATAGGGATCCGGATTGGGACGCAAGCGCGGCAATGCAATTGCAAAGGCAACGGTAATGAGCGCGATGCCAAGCCACACAGGCATGCGGTGCCTGAGCAACCAGTCTGCCCAATAGGATCCCCTGGATGTCGACGAAGCCATGCAGGGGAGATAGGCGAGAATTAAAGGCTGTCGATGCCTTCAATCGTCAAAGCAGGGGTTTGTTGTGCTTTAGCCGTCAAACTTGGGCGAACGCCCGGTCGAACGAAACTGCTGGTCGTATACAAAGAGCTTCTGGGATTGAATGCGATTGCCCTTTGCCCCTGTCACTTCGACAATCGAAGACACCCGACTGCGCTTCCCCACACGCTCGGTCTGAATCACGAGATGCACGGTATGCGTGATCAAATCGTTAAGGTTGCTCTCATCCATCGTACTGTGGGCGCTCAATAGAAAACGCAGAGGAATTAATGGATCCTCATGCGAGAAACTATGAACACCAATCAGGTTGCCTCCTCGACAAGCGGTGAGTGCAAACAAGGCTTCATGGAATAGATGCGCTGGGACATCATCAATCACCACGCGATCGTGGCGCAAATGCAAGGCCGCATTGCACGCTTCGCGAAAGGCCAATGGCTCCTGAATACCTGCCGTCGAAAGAGAAAGTACATGCCCTGTGGTATCCAACTGCAAAGGCTCTGGAGACATGACGATGACGCGCTCTTCGGGACGGGTATGCATTGCGAGTTTGGTCAGTAGCGCGCTGAGATCCGAACCCAAGGGTCCAGTCACCACGATATTGCGTCGATTGGCCATGGCCCGCAGAACCATATCGAGCATGTCCTGCGTCATGATTTTGTCATGAACCAGCGAGCTAAGTTTTGCTTCATGCACCGGCCGATGCAGCTCAAGCACAGGGCCATTCGATGCGATGGGAGACTTGATTAGCGAGGCTTGGAAATGCTTGGCCACGCCAAAACGATAGGTGGTCTTAGCGTCGCTCAGCTTTAAGCCGGCCTTGGAGGTAATACGCTCCAACACCCTTTCATATCCTTGGCGAGACGAGAAAACCCGGTCTGTTGAGACAAGGCCTGAACCGATATCGACCGCGATGGAGTCTGGGCCCTCAACAATAACAGAACGCGTGCGCGGGTCTTGAATCCATAACTCTAGCGCGCCCCATCCGAAGATTTCTGCCAACACCGCATCGACGAGCTGCGTTGTCGAATCGGCGTCCTGCCCTAGACTGAGCTCATGCCCGTATTCTTCGATCGTCCGTTGTGCTAGCGACCGCGCGCGCGCTTTTTCCTCGTCAATCTTGGTGGACTCACTCGCACGCGCGATGTCGTACGCCTGAGCTAAACGCTGCATAATCGAACGAAATGCCTGGGCCTGAAATCCTCCTACCTGAACAGAGCTTGTTGCAGCATCAGAGGATTCGACAGAGTCATCTTGGGGCCCCGATGCAGACGCAGAATCCTTAGCAGAGCCGGTTTCTTTGCTGTTTGAGGATACAGAGGGAGGAGCAGCAGGTAAGGGTTCATGCTTGGAGGCCCCAGTGGAAGAGGAGGCCAACTGGTCAGACCCCTTTTGCGATTCCAACGATGAATCGGAACGTGGCATCGGTGGCGGTGTGGAGTGACGACCGGGAAGTTCAGAGATGGAGCTAGCGCCCAGCATTTCTGCTTCGGACGCGCGTCCCGCATCATCTTGCTCGAGGGTAAGAATAAAGTCACCCACGTAGACCTTATCGCCCGTTTGAATCACCATGGGAGAGGTGATTTTGCGCCCGTTGACGTAGGTACCGTTGGTGCTTTTGATGTCCACCACGATAAAGCGGCCATCCTTGAGAACAACCCGGGCATGGCGCTTCGAAACATTGCCCTTAGGCAAGACAATATCATTGCCTTGAACGCGACCAATGGTGACTTCATTGGACTCAAAATCCATGCGGCGCTGAGCCCCGCCTTTATCCGTGATAACAATGGTAAACATTGATCCTCAACCCTTAGAACGATCCTAAGGCCCATCATACACTGATGGGTTAGCGAGTAAAGTCTGTGGTCAAACCCAGGTTCAGAGAGTACACCCACCCACATGACTCGAGTCGCATGCACCACGCGCGTTGCGCCAACGATGCGAGCCGCCTTCCTTGCGGGAGGGCTCATAGCCTTCGCCACCGCCTGCTCTCCTGCCATCGGCGATGATTGTAGCAACTCCTCCGAATGCTCCAGCAGTGGAGATCGCCTTTGCGACATCTCACAGCCCGGCGGCTACTGCACGATTCTCAACTGCGACGCGGGCACGTGTCCTGGCGAGTCGCTATGTGTGGAGTGGCTCGGCGATCCATCTCGCACCGCCCGTTCCTGGTGCATGCGTACCTGCACAACAACCATGGACTGCCGCAATGGCTACCGCTGCACCCTCGCTAGCAATGTACTCAACAGCGGTAACATGAGCATCGCCACCGTCCCGGAAAGCTCACGGCAACTCCAAAAATTCTGCGTTGCCGATGCTCAGTAAAACCCTTGGGAGGTAGATACGCATGCCTAGGTCTTTCATTGTTCTTGTTATTGGTGTCTTATGGATGAGCATTCTGGCCATCGCCTGTGATCGCTGTAGCAGCGACGATCCAGAAGGTCGCGTTCCCTTTAAGCTAGAGCCCAACAAGAACGCTGCAGCCGAGACGGAGTTTGCCCAGGCTGAAGCGCCAACCTTCATCAAGCGCAAAAGTCATACCCTCCTCGATGCCACCACCACGATCA
>CAYWAT010000068.1:0-13960 GCA_964456305.1 uncultured Polyangiales bacterium
TCGCGAAGGCGGTCGCACTGTCGGCGCAGGTGTCATCTCCAAGATTATTGAGTAAAACTCCATTGAGTCATACGGTGGTGTAGGTTATAGGCCAGTAGCTCGAACTGGTAGAGCAGCGGATTCCAAATCCGCGGGTTGGGGGTTCGAATCCCTCCTGGCCTGCTTGATTTTAGTGTAGACACAACAAGAAAGACCATGTCCGAATCTCAAGAACATAAACCACAGGGCGAAGCCAATGTACTAGGCTTAGCGCGTTGGGTGCAGTTTGCCTACGTGGCCTTTGCCTTGGTTTTATTTTGGCTGCTAGGTCATTTGATTCGCAGCGTCTGGTCTTTCTTTCGCGAGCCTCGCGACATTGTTGTCTCGGCAACCGCCGCGCTTGTCGCCGTCTTGGTTTCCTTTGCTCTCTATAAAAAAGCAAGCGTTAATACTTGGTCTCACGATGTATCCGCAGAGGTTGCCCAAGTCACGTGGCCGTCGCGCCCAGAGGCGTGGAATTCCACACTGGTCGTTATTGTCACCTCAGTTATTGCAGCAGTCATTTTGTTTGGACTTGATAGTCTATGGTTCTCTGCTTCCAATCTAATCTACGGTTCATAGTGAGTTGCTGATGAAGTGGTATGTCGTGCAAGCTTACTCGGGCTACGAGAGCAAAGTTAAAGACGCGCTCCAAGAGCGCATCAGCCAATCAAGCATGGCGTCTTTGTTTGGTGAGATTCTTGTGCCTACGGAAAACGTTCAAGAGATGCGCGGGGGCAATCGTCGCGTTGTCTCCAAGAGCTTTTACCCTGGCTACATCTTCGTGCAGATGGATCTCAACGAGAATACCTGGCACTTGGTTCGTAACACGCCTCGAGTGAGTGGTTTTGTGGGTGGGCGTCATCCCACTGCAGTGCCCGAGCCCGAGATCGGCCTTATTGCTCAACAGGTTGCCGATGGTGCAGCTAAGCCCAAGCCGCGTATCGAGTTCGAGCAGGGCGATCACGTGCGCGTGACCGACGGCGCTTTTGCAAACTTTACCGGCACCGTCGAAGAAGTAAAACCCGACAAGCAAAAGGTAAGAGTGCTTGTTTCTATTTTTGGGCGTGCTACGCCTGTCGAGCTTGATTATTCCCAAGTCGACAAAACAGTATAAGGGCGGCAAGGCTAAGTCATGAAAAAAGTAATAGGGCAGATTAAGCTCCAATTGCCTGCAGGGCAAGCGAATCCATCACCTCCGGTGGGACCTGCGTTGGGTCAGCACGGGGTTAATATCATGGGGTTTTGCAAAGAGTTTAATGCACGAACCCAAAAGGATAACGGGCTTATTATCCCTGTTGTCATTACGGTGTTTTCGGACCGCTCGTTTACTTTTATCACTAAAACTCCTCCCGCGTCTATTTTGATTAAGCGTGAGTTAGGCCTCTCCTTTGGTAAAAAACCTGGCTCCGGATCAGCTCGCCCCAATAAAGATAAAGTGGGCAAAATAACTCAAGAACAACTGCGTAAACTCGCAGAAATTAAGATTCAAGATACCAACGCCGTGTCTATCGAAGCCTGCATCAAAACCTTGGCAGGAACGGCGCGTTCGATGGGAGTCGATGTCGTTGATAGTTAGCCGTGTCATGTGGGCGCAGCAGCATAGGGTGTAAAGATGAAGGCCGGAAAACGTCGTAAAGACAGTATATCAAGCGTAGATCGAGAGAAGCTATACAGTTTGCAAGAAGCTTGCGGGCTTCTGAAACGTCTCGCATTTGCGAAGTTTGACGAAACCGTGGATTTTGCTGCGCGTTTAGGTGTCAATCCACGCCATGCTGATCAAATGGTGCGTGGAGCGGTCGCCCTCCCTCATGGTACCGGTAAACAGGTGCGCGTGCTTGTTTTTGCAAAGGGTGACAAGGCCAATGAGGCCTCCGAAGCAGGTGCTGACCATGTTGGTGCGGACGACATAGTTGAGAAAATCAACGGTGGCTGGATCGATTTCGACGTTGTGATTGCCTCTCCCGATATGATGGGGCAAGTCGGTCGTCTTGGTCGCGTGCTAGGCCCACGCGGTCTAATGCCTAACCCTAAGGTTGGGACTGTTACCCTGGACGTTGGCAAGGCTGTGCGGGATGCCAAAGCTGGAAAAATCGAGTTTAGGGTAGAACGTGCCGGTATCGTACATGTCCCTGTAGGTAAATGCTCCTTCGAGGAAGATAACATCGCCAATAATGTGCGTGCTGTGGTTAATGCTCTTGTAAAGGCAAAGCCATCTACAGCTAAGGGTACGTATATCAAAAGCTTATCGATCAGCTCAACGATGGGGCCTGGAATACGGCTGAACCCTGCGTCTATCGACGTGGACAACTAACTAGGACGCGAACTATGCCTTCATCAAGACTTGCAGAAAAAGAAGCCTACGTTCAAACGTTGCGCGATAACCTCGACAAGGCCTCGGCTTGTGTATTGATTGACTTTAGAGGAGTTAGTGTCGAGGCGATTACTGATTTTCGTGCGCGCTTGTCAAAGGTTGGCGCCAAATACCAGGTCGTAAAAAACAACTTGTTACGCCGTGCTCTTAACGGAACCTCTTACGATATTCCAGAGGTTAACGATACTCATCTCAAAGGACCGACGGGTGTTGCCTGGAGTTTTGAGGATGCCTCGGCTGCTGCCAAGGTGATCAAGGCTTTTCGCAAAGAAGATGAAAAAAACGAGCAACTAGAAGTTAAGTGCGGGTTTTTAGAAGATAGCGTTCTGAATGCAGCTCAGGTTGAGGCAGAGCTTGCCTCACTACCTGGTAAAGATGAAGTTCGCGCACAGATTTTGGCTCAACTAAATGCGCCAGCACAAAGTTTTGTGCGTCAATGCTTAGCTCCTGCGCAAAATCTTGTTTATGTACTCGAAGCGCGCCGGCGTGAGCTTGGTTGAGATCTGATTAAACGATGGTGAGTAAAAAAGGATAAGACGATGGCAAATATGACACAAGAACAGATGATCGAAGAGCTTAGCTCTTGGTCTGTTATGGAAGTTGGCAAACTTGTAAAAGCTCTTGAAGAAGCTTGGGGTGTCTCGGCAGCACCTGCTGCTGGTGCAGTCATGATGGCTCCTGGAGCAGGCGGTGCAGATGCTGCAGCCGAGGAGCAGACGGAATTTACCGTCGAGCTGGTAGATGCTGGTGCAAAGAAAATTAACGTCATCAAGGTTGTGCGTGAAGCAACTCAGCTTGGTCTTGGCGACGCGAAGAGTCTGGTCGAGTCAGCTCCTAAAGCTATCAAAGAGTCCATCTCCAAAGAAGAAGCTGAAGAGCTTAAGAAGAAGCTCGAAGAAGCCGGCGCAAAGGTGGCCGTCAAATAGCATTCCAAGAATGTTAACGGTATTCGTTAGGGATAACGACTCAGGGCAAAAAGCAGTTAACCTCTCGATGACCTCGAGTGGATGACTGTTTTTTCTCTTTTAAACACTTTTATGCCCGGATTGCCTTTGATGTGGTATGAGCGTGAGCGCGCTCATTATTCCCACAAAAAAGCGAACCTACGCCAAGGTCAAAATAGAAAAAAAGCGGTCTAGCAAGTTATTCGCGTGTTAAGCGAGGAGTTTTACAAGACATGGCAGCGACAGTACAAACCAATTTTCGTGTGAGGCATAGTTTTGGCAAGATCAATCGTATCATTGATGTGCCAAATCTCATCGATATTCAGAAGCGATCGTACGATAATTTTCTTCAAGCCAATGTGCCCCTTGCCGAGCGTGAGGCGATCGGCTTGCAGGCTGTCTTCCAGAGTGTCTTTCCGATTCGTGACTTTAACGGCACCAGTGAGCTTGTCTTTGCAGGTTATACGCTGGAGCGTCCCAAATACGATGTCGATGAATGTCGACAGCGAGGGATGACCTATGCGGCGCCCATCAAAGTCACGATTCAGCTTATCATTTACGACGCTGGTGGCGATGGGGCAGAGCGGATCGTTCGCGACATTAAAGAGCAAGAGGTCTACTTTGGCGAGATTCCGCTGATGACCGATAGCGGTACCTTTATTATCAATGGTACCGAGCGCGTTGTTGTTAGTCAGCTGCACCGTAGCCCAGGTGTGTTTTTTGATCACGACAAAGGAAAAACACACTCTTCTGGCAAGCTTTTGTACCAAGCCCGTGTGATTCCCTACCGTGGCTCATGGCTCGACTTTGAATTTGATCCCAAAGATTTGATTTACGTGCGCATCGATAGGCGTCGTAAGATGCATGCTTCGGTGTTGCTCAAAGCGTTGGGAATGTCGGTTCACGATATTCTAAATCGCTTTTACGATACGGAGACGGTTTACTTTGAAGCGCGTAAACAATACTCCAAATCTATTGAGTTTGAGCTTTTATCTGGTCAACGTGCAACGCGTGATGTCAAGTTGGATGGTGACGTCATCGTTCGCAAAAATCGTAAGTTCACACGTTCGGCGATTCGTAAGCTGAAACAAGCCGGTTTAGATCGTCTTCCTATCGAGGACCAAGAAGTCATCGGCAAGGTAAGCGCCGAGGATGTGATCGACCATGAAACCGGTGAGGTTTTGCTCGCGGTTAACGAGGAAATTACCGAATCCAAGCTGGATTTATTGCGTGACGCAAAGGTAGAGTCTGTACGCGTACTTTTTATCGATGGCCTAAATGTTGGTAGCTATCTTCGCGATACTCTCAATGCCGATAAAGTGGTCAGTCAGGATGAGGCGATTCTAGAGATCTACCGTCGCTTGCGTCCAGGTGATCCGCCCACGATTGAAACAGCTAAGCAGCTTTTTCACAATCTCTTCTTTAATCCCGAACGTTACGACTTATCCAAAGTTGGTCGTCTCAAACTCAATTATAAGTTTTATAAAGAAGAAGAGCGTCCAGACATTGAAACCTCTGTTTTAGAGGTTCGAGATATCGTTGAGACGCTTCGGCACCTCATCGAGCTCAAAAACGGCCGTGGTTCCACAGATGACATTGACCACTTGGGCAATCGTCGTGTTCGTGCGGTAGGCGAGCTGATGGAAAATCAGTATCGCGTTGGTCTTGTCCGCATGGAGCGCGCGATCAAAGAGCGCATGAGCATGTCGCAAGAACTTGAAACCTTGATGCCGCACGATTTGATCAACGCCAAACCGGTCAGCGCTGTGGTTAAAGAGTATTTCGGTTCAAGTCAGCTTTCCCAGTTTATGGACCAGACGAACCCTCTCAGTGAGGTTACCCATAAGCGACGCCTTTCCGCATTGGGACCGGGCGGTCTGACACGTGAGCGTGCCGGATTTGAAGTGCGCGATGTGCATGCCACACACTACGGTCGCATTTGCCCGATCGAGACCCCTGAGGGTCCCAATATTGGTCTTATCGCGTCTCTATCGACTCATGCACGCGTCAACGATTATGGTTTTGTCGAAACGCCCTATCGCAAAGTCGATGCGGGTGTCGTGACCTCTGAAGTTCGTTGGTACAGTGCTCTCGAAGAAGAGGGCCATCATATCGCCCAGGCAAACGCGGTGGTGGATGTCAAAACTCAAAAGCTAACGAGTTCTATCGTGAGTGCGCGCCATAACGGCGAGTTTGTGATGGTTCCGCCTGAAAGCATCACACTTATGGATGTGTCGCCAAATCAGCTGGTTTCTGTGGCTGCTTCGATGGTGCCTTTCATCGAACACGATGATGCGAACCGAGCATTGATGGGCTCCAACATGCAACGTCAAGCGGTGCCTTTAGTTCGTACTTCAGCGCCCATCGTTGGTACCGGACTCGAAGCCAAAGTTGCCCGTGATTCAGGCGTGTGTGTGGTAGCTAAGCGAGACGGTATCGTTGATTCGGTCGATGCTACCCGCATCGTTGTACGTTCAGAGGGCCAAGATGGTGCTTTTCCAGACATCTACAGACTGCAAAAGTTTCAACGTTCAAACCAAAATACAGCTTACAACCAAACCCCAATTGTGCGACCTGGAGACTCGGTTCAACGCGGCGACGTGATTGCCGATGGTCCTTCCTGTGACACGGGCGAGCTTGCTCTGGGGCAAAACGTGGTTGTCGCCTTTATGCCTTGGGGTGGGTACAACTTCGAGGACTCGATCCTCATTTCAGAGCGCATCGTCAAGCAAGATGTTTACACCTCTGTTCACATCGAAGAATTTGAATGCGTTGCCCGTGATACGAAGCTCGGCAAAGAAGAGATCACGCGCGATATCCCAAGCGTAGGCGAAGAAGCGCTCAAAGACCTCGATGAAGCTGGGGTTATACGCATTGGGGCAGAAGTTAAACCTGGCGATATCCTTGTTGGCAAAATCACGCCTAAAGGCGAAACACAACTTTCTCCTGAAGAAAAACTGCTGCGTGCCATCTTTGGCGAAAAAGCTGTCGATGTTAAAGACAATTCATTACGTGTCCCTCCAGGTGTTTCTGGGGTTGTGATCAATGCGCGCATTTTTGCACGCAAAGGTACAGAAAAAGACGAGCGTTCGCGTCAAATCGAAGACCAAGAGCGAGCCAAACTAGAGAAAGACATGGCGGATGAGGTCAAGATCATTCGCGAAGCAGCTTATCAGCGAATCCAGGGTTTGCTCATTGGCCACTCTACCGTTGCCAAGCTTGTCGATGACAAGGGCAAGGTGCTTTTGGATAAGAACGTCAAGCTCAATAAGTCTTTGCTTGAGCCCATACCCAGAAAATACTGGGGTCACATTGAGGTATCCGAGAGCAAAGAGAGCATCGAAAATGTGCTCGAACGTTTAGAGGAGCAAACGCGGGCGATTGAGGTTCTGTTTCAAGAGAAGATCAATAAGCTCAGCAAGGGGGACGAGTTGCCTCCGGGCGTGATCAAAATGGTCAAAGTCTACATTGCCATTAAGCGCAAGCTTCAAGTTGGCGATAAAATGGCTGGGCGACATGGAAACAAAGGTGTGGTGAGTCGTATCCTTCCCGAAGAAGATATGCCGTACTTACCCGATGGCTCTCCTGTGGATATTGTGTTGAATCCACTTGGTGTTCCAAGTCGTATGAATGTGGGGCAGATTCTCGAAACCCATTTGGGATGGGCTGGTTACTTACTAGGACGCCAGATCCACGAGATGCTGATAAACCAACGCAAAGCCTCAGACATTCGTAAGCGACTGCTTCAAGTGTATGACCGCGGTTCCATCAACGACACGCTCAACGACTTGGGCGATGACGACATTAAGGCTTTTGCGAGCAAGTTGAATCATGGCTTGCATTTGGCCTCGCCGGTGTTCGATGGTGCTGCCGAAGAGGAGATCAAGCGCATGCTTGAACTCGCCGGTGTCTCTGCAAGTGGCCAGACTATTTTGTACGATGGGCGCACAGGTGAGGCATTCGATAAGGACGTCACGGTTGGCATTATGTATATGCTGAAGTTGCACCACCTCGTTGACGATAAAATCCACGCGCGCAGCATTGGGCCTTACTCGCTTGTAACCCAGCAGCCTTTGGGTGGTAAGGCGCAGTTCGGTGGTCAGCGTTTAGGTGAGATGGAGGTTTGGGCAATGGAGGCCTACGGTGCTGCCTATGCCCTGCAAGAATTTCTTACCGTGAAATCCGATGATGTCCGAGGCCGTACACGCATGTACGAGTCTATCGTCAAAGGCGATCACAAGTTGGATGCGGGTCTTCCCGAGAGTTTCAATGTGTTGATGAAAGAACTGCAAGCCCTCTGTTTGAATATCGAGCTAGTCGAGTCCGAACGTTTATCACGCCATCACGACCTAATTGCCGCTGAGGAAGAGGAATAAGTCCATGAAAGACATTTTTAGTTTTATTGAGCGTCCTAAAGATCCTCTATCGTTTTCGGCGATTCGCATTTCATTGGCCTCGCCAGAGAAGGTGCGTGAGTGGTCTCATGGTGAAGTAAAAAAGCCCGAAACCATTAACTACCGTACCTTCAAGCCCGAACGGGACGGCCTGTTTTGTGCCAAGATTTTTGGGCCAGTTAAAGACTACGAGTGCATTTGTGGAAAATACAAGCGCATGAAGTATCGAGGTATCGTATGTGAGAAGTGCGGTGTCGAGGTTATCGAAAGTAAAGTGCGCCGTGAGCGTTTGGGCCATATTACCCTTGCTTCGCCAGTGGCTCACATCTGGTTCCTGAAGAGCCTGCCTTCTCGTATCGGGGCCATTCTTGACATTACGCTTAGAGATCTCGAAAGGGTCTTGTATTGCGAAAGCTATGTGGTTATCGAGCCACAGAATACGCCTCTGCAGCGTTGTGAAGTCATCTCCGAGGAGCAGTACCACGCGCTGCAAGATGAGTTAGGCCCTGATGCCTTCGTTGCAGGCATGGGTGGTGATGCCATCCTACAGTTGCTTAAAACGATTGATGTTCATGCCTTGGCAGAGGAACTTCGTCAGGAAATGCGTCAAGCAACAAGTGAGGCCAAGCGCAAAAAGCAGGCAAAACGTCTAAAGGTTATCGAAGCGTTTAAGGATTCTGGGAATCGTCCTGAGTGGATGATGCTTGGAGTCATTCCTGTGTTGCCTCCAGATCTTCGGCCTTTAGTACCTCTGGATGGTGGTCGTTTTGCAACCTCGGATCTCAATGATCTATACCGTCGCGTTATCAATCGCAACAATCGCTTAAAGCGTTTGATGGAGCTCAACGCACCGGAAATCATCATTCGTAATGAAAAGCGAATGCTGCAAGAAGCTGTAGATGCTCTTTTTGATAACGGTCGCCGAGGCAAAACAATAACTGGACCTAACAAACGACCCCTCAAGTCTTTGAGCGATATGCTCAAAGGTAAGCAAGGGCGTTTCCGTCAGAATCTACTCGGTAAGCGCGTCGATTATTCAGGGCGTTCTGTCATCGTAGTAGGTCCTACACTGCGATTGCATCAGTGTGGTTTGCCAAAGAAAATGGCACTGGAGTTATTCAAGCCTTTTATTTATAGCAAGCTGGAAGAACGCGGTTTTGTTACAAACATTAAAAGCGCAAAGAAGTTAGTAGAAAAAGAAAAGTCGGAGGTTTGGGATATCTTAGAAGAAGTTATCACCGAGCACCCTGTGCTTTTGAACCGCGCGCCAACCTTGCACCGATTAGGAATCCAGGCTTTTGAGCCTGTGCTGATCGAAGGCAAAGCGATTCAGTTGCACCCGTTGGTGTGTGCTGCTTTCAACGCTGACTTTGACGGTGATCAGATGGCCGTACACGTGCCTTTGTCTGTGGAAGCGCAGATGGAAGCTCGCGTACTTATGATGAGCACCAACAATATTCTATCTCCTGCGAGCGGTAAGCCCATCATCAATCCAACCCAAGATATCGTTTTGGGTCTGTATTACATGACGCGTGAAAAGCCTTTTGCGCGAGGTGAGTTCAAAGAAAACTCTGCTGGAGAATCGCAGGGTGTTTACACATCGCCTGCCGAAGTGAGAATGGCTTACGATGCTGGCGAGATTGACCTGCATGCACGTATCCAAGTGCGGGTGGATAACCAGCGTTTGAGTAGCACCGTGGGTCGTGTTTTGGTCGGCGAGCTTTTACCCAAGGAACTTCCCTTCTCTTTGGTCAATAAGGTTTTAGATAAAAAAGCACTGAGTATGCTTATCGATCAGTGCTACCGAAAATGCCAAAACAAAGAAACCGTTTTGCTTGTCGATAAGCTGCGCACCCTAGGGTTTGAGATGTCGACCCGAGCCGGAATCTCTATTTGTATGGACGATATGGAGATCCCTGCATCAAAGAAGAAAGTGCTTGAAGAAGCTCAAAATGATGTCGAAACAGTGATTGAGCAGTATCAAGAAGGTCTCATCACAGACGGCGAGAGATACAATAAGATTGTCGATATTTGGGCAGATGCATCTGACCAGGTTGCGCGCGATTTGCTCGACGGTATTGGTGTTGAGCAGATCAATGATGTAACGACGGGCGAAAGTCGCGAGACCCCTAGTTTCAATCCCATCTTTATGATGGCGGATTCTGGTGCCCGTGGCTCAAACCAACAGATTCGTCAGCTTGCCGGAATGCGCGGATTGATGGCCAAGCCCTCAGGTGAAATTATCGAGACGCCCATTACTGCTAACTTCCGCGAAGGGTTGACTGTTTTGCAGTACTTTATTTCAACCCACGGTGCGCGTAAGGGCTTGGCGGATACGGCTCTTAAGACTGCTAACTCGGGTTACCTAACGCGTCGTCTAGTTGATGTTGCGCAAGACGCTGTTGTCACGGAGTACGACTGCGGCACCTTGGATGGCATCTGGGTATCGAAACTGGAAGAGGGTGGTGAGGTTGTATCTACCCTGGGCGAGCGTGTTCTCGGGCGTGTGGCTCTTGAGGACATCATCGATCCCATCAATGACCGCGTTATCATTAAGGGCAATGAAGAAATCGACGAAGCGAAGGTTCGCCTGATCGATGATGCCGGCATCGAACGTATTCTCATTCGCTCTGTGCTGACCTGTCAGACCCGTCGCGGTATTTGTGCTAAGTGTTACGGCCGCGATTTAGCGCGAGGTTATCAGGTTAACATCGGCGAAGCTGTGGGCGTCATTGCAGCCCAGTCGATCGGTGAACCCGGAACGCAGCTAACCATGCGTACCTTCCATATCGGTGGTGCTGCGGCACGCGGTAAGATCGAACAGTCAAGCATCGAAAACCGAGCAGAAGGCACGGTTCAGCTTGAAAATGTGCGCACTGTGCAGCGTCCTGATGGTTCGGTTGTGGTCATGAATCGTCACGGCATTATCAAACTCGTCGATGAGTCTGGTCGCGAGCGTGAGCGCTATAACTTAACCTATGGTGCTGTTCTCAAAGTTAGTGACGGCGAGCATGTTGCAAAGAACATCATGCTGGCTGAGTGGGATCCTTACGCCATTCCTATCCTTAGTGAGAAAGAGGGTGTTGTTCGTTACGGGGACATCATCGATGGCGTGACGATGGAGGAAAAGCTCGATGAAGTAACAGGCTTATCACGGCGTATGATCACTGAGCCTAGGGATCCCAGTGCCCGTCCGCGTATTGGAGTGGTTACTGAAGGAAGTAATGAAAGCGTCGATGAGACCGATGCACGTTATTACCTTCCTGTGGGCGCTAACATCATTCCTGCAGATGGCATGCTGGTTAAGGCCGGTGAGATTTTGGCTAAGATTCCTCGTGAAACTACTAAGACCAAAGACATCACCGGTGGTTTGCCCCGCGTTGCAGAGCTTTTTGAAGCGCGTAAACCTAAAGACCATGCTGTAATCGCAGAGATCGATGGCGTGGTGAACTTCGGCAAAGATACTAAGGGTAAGCGTAAGGTTACCATTGTGCCGGATGTTGGCGATTCGCAAGAATACCTACTTGTTAAGGGGCGCCACCTCACCGTGCGCGATGGCGATATCGTGCGCGCAGGCGAGGCTCTTATGGACGGGCCTGCAAATCCGCACGACATCCTTAAGGTCAAAGGCGAGAAAGAACTTGCCGCCTGGCTTGTGGACGAGATTCAGCAAGTGTACCGTCTCCAAGGTGTTGCCATCAACGACAAGCATATCGAGGTGATCGTGAGGCAGATGCTGCGTCGTGTGCGTATTCGCGATGCAGGTGACACCATATTCTTACCCGACGAGCAGGTCGAGAAAGCCATCTTTGAACAGGAAAACGAGCGTGTGCTTGCTCAAAATGGTCAGCCTGCGGTGGCAGAGCCGTTGCTTCTGGGAATTACCAAAGCCTCTCTGTCTACCGACTCCTTTATCAGTGCGTCGGCTTTCCAAGAGACGACCAAGGTGCTTACCGAGGCCGCCATTTCGGGTAAGATCGATGAGTTACGTGGGCTTAAGGAGAACGTAATCATGGGACGTCTGCTCCCTGCGGGTACTGGCTTAGGTGCCTATGATCGTCTCGAGCTCTCCAATGAAGCAGCGCGTCAGGATATTGATCAAATTACTGCTCCAGTTCCTCAACCAGGGGATGCAGGCGCTTTGCCCGCATTTGCGACTGCTGTAAACGAGTCCTGAGTCTAAGGATTTGTTTTCAAATTCCTCCCGGCGATCTTGCATCGCCTGGAGGCCCCTGTTTTTGTAAGGCTTCTCAACGATGCTTAAACATCGCTTGTCGCTTTCCAAAGGTAGCAGTTAGTTTTATGAGCTTATAATTGAGTGGCATTTTTGATTCAATTGCTCTAATCAATGCTCACTATGGGACAGTCAACCTCTTCATCGCCACCCAGGCTCGTTGCCTCTAACGCTACCCAAGCTTCCTCGTCTTCTCCGGCTGTGAATAGGAAAAGTCCGCCTCCTCCCTCGATTCCTACAGAGTCCACACATCGCCACGAGATTTTTGATGCATCTCAACTTTTTCCAGACGGTGAGATCAGCATCCGCAATGATGAAGCGGAGACCTTCGAATTTGTTGATGCAGATCTAGAGGATATCGAGGAACTCGATGACGCTATGATCGATGGCGATAACTTGCGCTCCACGGCAGACGATGCCCCTGCTTTGCAAGTCGTTTCAACCACGCCTCCCGAACAAACCGTTGAAGCTTTGCAGACGCGTGTAGGAGACCATGTTCTGGCACCTCATAATGACGAGGAATTGTTTGACCTACGCCAAGAAATCAATCGCAAAGAAAAAGAGATCATCAGTCTACGCGATGAATTAAGTGCCCGTGAACGTACACTGCTTGACCTACGCGATCGCAGTCGTGAGTTGGAGCGTAGCAATGCTGACCTCGAAGGCGCACGGCTAGAGTTAGAGCGTCAGCTGTCACGCGTGGAAGCCAAGTTCAACGGTGCTGAGGTTGATGCACGCCTTATGTCGGAGCGAATACAGTCGCTCGAGACGCAGGTCGCCGAAGAAAAAAAGCAACATGCTAGCGTTCATGAGCAGCTCGAGCGTCAACTGAGTAAGTCCGAGCAAACGAACAAAACCTTGGTGCAAGAACATGAGCAAGCGACGCAGCAGCTTCGTGACGCCAATCAGGAAGAATGCGCTCGTTTGATCGAGCAACATGGCGAAAAAATGGCCATGCTATCTATCGAGCTAGATCAAGCGAAGCAAACACACACCGACGAAATGCTGCGTTTGCGCAATGAGCATACTGCCGAGGTAAAGCAAATTCGCGAGGATGACGCGAAGCTTCTCAATGAGAAAATCACCTCCATCAAAGCAACCTGTGCGAATGAATTTCAGGAGCTTGAGCATGAGATGCAAAAGCGCCTCGATGAAGCTGATCAGCATCATGAGTCGTCGGTTCGTGAATTGACTGAGACCTACGAAAGTAAAATCCAAGAGCTTGAGTCCACTCTCAAAGCAACCTTTGCCGCTGAGAAAAAAGATCTTGAAGATCAACACGGACGCGAGATTGCAGTGCTCGGTCGCAAGTTGGCCGATATTGATACCAAGCTTGACTCTACCCAACATTCTTTCGAACAAAGCGCGGAAGAACTCAGCCAGTTGCGTACAAAACATGGAACCCTTGAGCAGTTGCATCAAAAGCTTGAGGAAGAGCTTAAGATCACCCAATCGCAACTCGAGCTAACCAAGAATTCCGAAGCTGATCATACGGTGCAGCTTGCACAGGTTGAAGAGATGCGCGACGCACTAAAAGCCGATCTCAATGCTGCTGTGCGTAAAATTAACGAAGATAGCGAGATCTTAGAGCGCGCGAGACGGGCGATGGCCATAGGGCTTGGGCTACTCGAGGACCAAAAAAATAATGCTGTTGAGAACCCTGTCTCAGAGTGATTGATAACGGTTAGCCGTCATCGCGATCGCTTCAGCTGCATCGAGTGCTTCCTGCGCTTTTGTGTCGCGGCCCACGCTTAGACGTATGCTGCAGGCAATGCTTTCTTGGTCTAAGCCGATGGCAGTCAACACATGGTTTTGCAAAGGCTGACCGGCGTAATTGCTGCATGCACTTCCCGCTGCCATCGCAATATGTGGTAAGCGACTCATGAGAGTCGTGTTTTTTACTCCAGGAAAAGTGAGGCTTAAGTTCCCAGGATGGCGCCAGGCATCCTTTGCTGCACCATTGACTTGAACGCTGGTCGATTGCTCACGGAGCTTC
>CAYWAT010000069.1:0-13775 GCA_964456305.1 uncultured Polyangiales bacterium
ATCTAGGCGTCCTGCTAATTTTCGGGCACGACCTCTTGGAATTTGGCGATCAAATCTTTGAAGGTATTGAGTCGCTCCTGCGCTTGCTTCTCACGGGCGCGCAATTCGTCGAGGGCACGGCGTGTTTCATCCAAGTTGCCTTCGAGTTCCTCCACATTTTCGCCCAGCGCTTTGAGACGCGAGGCCATCTGGGTGTTTTTTACCTCGATGGTATCCATCTCGGCTTGCATTTTTTTGTTTTTATCGCGGCATTTTTCCAGTTCACCATTAAGTTGGCTGACCTTGGCGCGCTCTGCGTCGAGCTCTTCTTGCGAGGGCCCGCATGCGAACGCCGTGAGGCACAAGGCGGTGAACAATAGGGTGTGATTAAGCCATCGTTGAGTCATTGCTTGCTCCTTTCTATCAAGGGATGGCGACGATAGGGGCTGATAAATTCGCTGTCAAATTCGAACTGGCTCGCTCTTGCTTTACTCTGATCTTGGTTTTCGTCCGCTGCCAGGCGCTTCGATAACTGCAAAGCATCAGACTTCGTGCGCTGCGTGTGAGCGAAGCGAACGCCTGCGGAGCAGGTAGCAGCGCCCGGCTATCAAAGCGTGTTTCTCTATACGCCTTCGCTCCTGCGGTTCGGGCGCACTCAAGCTCAAAGCAAATCAAGGTCAATCCAGCCTGAGTGTGTAATGGTGCAGTCTTTGTTTAGGGTGACGTATCCCGTGTTGCCAGCAGTCGCGCCAAGCGTTCGGGCTCCATGCGCAGGGTGATTGTTTTCTCGCGGCTGACGAGCACGAGGCCGGGGGGCGCTTTCTTGGGTTTGCGCAGGTGGCCGCGGCGTGTGAACTGCACTTCGGCGAGTTTTTCGTCGCGTTGATCGCTAAAATGCACCGCTAAAGTCGCCGCATCCAGGAGCAATTCCTGGGGGCACTCGCTGTTTTTGGGCAAGGGGACCACCACATGGGAGCCTGCCGTGCCGCGGGCATGCAACCAGAGGTCAAAGGAGCGTGCGACCTTAAAGGTAAGCTGATCGTTGTCGCGAGCACTGCGCCCCACCAGGATGCGCCGCCCTTGGGCATCGTAAAAGACGCGATAAGGTAGACGAGGAGCTTGGGTCTGTGCGCTGCGCTTGCGTATTGCTGTGCTGCTAGTGGTGATTCTGAGCCCTTGGGCCTGCAATGCGGGGATCAACGCGGTTAATTCGTCGGGACTGAGTGTCTTGCGGAGTTGCTGCTGCAGTTCGTCGAGCTTAGCGATTTGTGTTTGGGTGAGGGCATAGCGTTCTGAGGCGATGCGTTGACCGCGTTCGCGTCGTTTTGCTTGCTGAAACCAGCGTTCGGCTTGTTGCTGTAGGCTGTAACGCGGATCCAGCGTGATGCTGCGCGTGATGGGTGGGTCTTCGGCCCAATCCTGCACCTGCACTTGATGCTTTTCGGCGTCGTAAGCATGGGTGTGCGCAACAATCAGGCTCGCCTGGTGGCGTAACTGCGTTGCTCCGGCGCTACGTTCGAGATCGCCCTGCACTGCAGCCAAACGCCGACGCAGTTTCTTGCGTGCGCGTGTGCATTGCTGTTGCCAACGCGCTTGTTCCTCCTGCTGTTGGCTCTGCGCATGGCGTTGTTGAAAGCCTTGCCCTTTGGTTTGCAGCGCATTCAGGTCAGGTTGCGACCATTGCGTGGCGTCTTGGTGCGGGAAATTCGCCTGCTGCCATGTTTTTCGCGAGGGGTAGGCGAAGATCAGCGACTTCTGCGCGTCGGCATGGAGCAGGGCGAGGTTGATCGTGGGTTTGCGTTGATCGATACAAAGGATGCGCTGCCCTTCTTTGCGTTCCAGCCAGAGGATCACCCCTGCTTGGGGCTGCACACGTAGGTCGATACAGCGCGCACCCAGTAGTTCTTTGCGCAGTTTGAGCGCCCAAGCATGCGCCGGGTCGCCTTTGGGGCGCTGCGGGAGCAGCAGCAGCTGCGGCTGGCTGAGTACGATGAGCAGGTGGTGACTTTGCCCAGGGCTACGCAGGGTTAAGGAGAGCTGATCATCCTTAGGGCTGTCGATGCGTTGTAGACGTGTGTGCAAAAACCATGGTGTCGTGGTCATCGATCACCCTCGCTTTACTCTGAGTCTTGGCTTCGTCCGCTGCCAAGCGCTTCGATAACTGCAAAGTAACAGACTTCGTGCGCTGCGTGCGAGCATCGCGAGCGCCCGCAACGCGGGTAGTAGCGCGTAGTGACGATAGAACCTCCAGCACCTGGCAATCATAGAGTTTCTATTTATACATTTTCGGTCTTGCGGTTCGGGCGCGCTCAAGCTCAAAGCAAATCGAGGGCGATCTAACTTTAGAGGTTACTGCTTAGACTAAGGGCCACGCTTTGCGCCCGCTTGGCGTGGCGCAGGGGTTCGGCGGAGTCGATGATGAGGTAGCGCTCTTTAGCGGGGGCGCTCAAGAGGGTGTTGCAGACGCGATCGAGCACGCCTTCGCCCAAGCGGGAGTAAAGTCCATGGGTGCGAAGGACGGCATAGAGCAATTCTCCCTCGCCCACCTCGTCATGCAGCGCGTCGATGCCGCAATGCAGCTGCTGACGCGCGGCCCACTGAGCGGCTTGCGCCTGTTCCCACATGCCACTGGGTAACCAGATGATCGAATCTGCACCGTGCTGGCGCAGGGCATCGAGGTAGCGCACCAAACGCTCGCGGTCGCGCGGCCCAGGGCCCAGTTCGCGCGGCGTACGCAATATTAAATGCAAAGGCTTGATGATATCGATGGCTGCTTTCAGCCATTTGAGGCCTTGCTGTAAGTCCTCGTCGTCAAGGCGCGCAATTCCTTGCTGGCTCAGCAATGCGCGCTGCGGAACGGCCAAGGTAAGGCGACAATGCTGCGCGTGGGCCTGCGTCACCCATTTCGTGAGGGTGGTGGGTCGCGGCAGGGGATCTGCCGGCGCCAACTCGGCCATATTTAGCGCTTGCAGGTAGTTTGCGTCGGGCGCGCGCGCCAAACGGGCGCCTATATAAAGAGGCTGGTCGTCAGCGGGCATCGTTGTCGGTCCAACGTAAGCAGGGTTTGCGAGCCGCTTGGGTTTCATCCAATCGGCGCAGGCGTGTGCTGTGTGGGGCCTGCTTAAGCAGCTCGGGATCGCGCATCGCTTCCTCGGCGATGTTTTGCATGGCCTCAACAAAGGCGTCTAAGGTCTCTTTGCTCTCGGTTTCGGTGGGTTCGATGAGCATGGCCCCTTTGACCACCAGGGGAAAGTACATGGTGGGCGCATGAAAGCCATAATCGACCAGGCGTTTGGCGATATCCAAGGTATTCGCCCCGCTTTCGCGCACATGGCGGTCGTTGATCACCACTTCGTGCATACAAAGGTTGTTGTAGGGGGTGTGCCAGTGTTCGCTGAGGCGCGCGCGCAGGTAATTGGCGTTGAGTACGGCCAATTCAGCCACCTTGCGTAGGCCTTCGGCGCCATATTCGCGAATATAGGCATAGGCGCGCAGCATCATGCCCACGTTGCCATGAAAGGCGCGCAACCGGCCGATGCTATCGGGGCAATCGTGCTCCAAATAATAAAGGCCATTGTCGTGGTTGTGGCGAATCCAGGGCAGGGGTGCAAAAGGCGCCAGCTTTTGCTGATAGGCCACGGGGCCACAGCCGGGACCGCCGCCGCCATGCGGGGTCGAGAAGGTTTTGTGCAGGTTAAACTGCATGACATCCACGCCCAAGTCGCCCGGGCGCACATGACCGAGGAGGGCATTGAGGTTGGCGCCGTCGCCGTAGACCAATCCGCCGGCGTCATGCACCATGGCGGCGATTTGCGGCAGCTCGGCTTCGAATAGACCCACGGTATTGGGGTTGGTGATCATCACCGCGGCCACATTGTCATCGATGAGGGGCGCTAAATCCGCGGCGCGGATGGTGCCTTCGGGTCCGGCGGAGAAGGATACCGCCTGCAGGCCGTTGAGGGCACAGGAGGCGGGGTTGGTGCCGTGGGCGGTGTCGGGGATGAGCACTTTTTTGGGCGCGCGCCCTTGTTTGCGATGGTAGGCGCAGATCATCATCAGGCCGGTGAGCTCCCCTTGCGCGCCGGCGGCGGGATGCAGGGTGACGGCATGCATGCCGCAAATCTCGGCGAGGCTGCGCTCGAGCTGAAACATCAATTCCAGGGTGCCTTGCGCCATTTCTGCGGGGGCAAAGGGGTGCAGGCGGGCAAAGCCAGGCAAGCGGGCGGCCCATTCGTTGACTTTGGGGTTGTACTTCATGGTGCAGGAGCCCAAGGGGTACATGCCCTTGTCGATGGCGAAGTTTTGTTGGCTGAGACGCACGTAGTGGCGCATGACTTCGGGTTCGCTCAGCTCGGGCCAGGGTGGGGCGTCTTTGGCAAAGGCCTCGCCGAGTAATGTTTCGGCCTTGGCGGCGGGGACATCGCTTGCGGGCAAGGAGGCGCCCACGCGACCGGGATGACTTTGCTCAAACAGCAGCGCCTCGTTGAGCTCCATGCCGCGGCTGACTGCAGCGCTCATGCGACACCCCATCGGGTTATTGCAGACAAGGGGTAGCTCGGTGTCTTAAAGCAACAAGGAGGTAGCATTCGTGTGCAAATCACCCCGGCGCTCTAGCAGCAAAGAGGGGGATGATCTACGGCTTTCCCTTTGCTGAATAGCTTCAAAGAAAAGGAGACGTCTTGATCGTGTATAAATCAATTGGTTGTGTTCTTACCCTAAGCCTTTGCGGCCTTATCGCCTGCGCCGATGTGGCAACAGCGCCCTTGGTTGAGCTTAAGCAGGAGGAAATCGCTGCGGAACCCAAGACAAATGTGGCTTGTGAGAATGTCGTGCAGGAAACTTGTAAGCGTTTAGGCCATGAAGATAACGGTGACTGTTATATGCGACTCGTTCAACTTTGTTTAGACACCGCGGAAGTCTGCATGCAGAAGTGCGAAGAGATACTCGACCCTAAACTTGAGCCGGGTTGCCGCGCGTTTTGTGCCCAGGGGCTTTAGGCAGGACTTCACATTTAGCAGCTCCTTCACCCAAGTTTGAAGTCTGCACAGCGACATTGGACCTCTGTCCACCCAAGACAGAGGGGCCTTCACCGAGTTTTTGCCCCGCTTTGCTCAAGACCAAGGGCCATCCACTCGAATCAGAGCCCCGTGCACTCAACGCAGAGGGGCGTGCATCCAGTTTTTGCCTTGGCCCACGTGGGCTGAACCCCGTCCCAGCGCTAACGAAGCCTCTTCACCGAGTTTTTGCCCCGCTTTGCCCAAAGCCAAGGGCCGTCTACTCAGATCGGAGCCCTGTCCATCCTCGGCAGAGGGCTGTCCACCTTTGCTAGGGGCTTCGTTTTGACTGGTACAGCGGAATATTCCGTTGAAGGGGGTGCAAATCTCGGTGAACGCGCTTGCTTTGGGGTGGTCATGGGCTTGTTTTGGGTGGACACCTCTCTGTCTTGAGTGGACAGGACCTTGTTTAGGGTGGTCACGCGCTTGTATTGAGTGGACAGCCCTCTGCCGAGGGTGGACAGGGCTCTGATTCGGGTGGACCGCCTCGATTAATCAAATCCCAAGCGCTGCCACACCCCGCGGTCGGCTGGGCCACGGCAGGCCTGCAGGCAGGGAGAGCCTGCGTCGCTTGCGTCGTAGATGATCACCGCATTGGTGGCGGTGCCCTCGTTATCCTCGGGGTAGCGGTTGATGCTATGGATGCCGTCGCTACGGTCGGCGAAGAGCTGGCGCAGCGATGCGGCATCGAGGGCCCCTGCAGTGCTCTGCTGCAGCATGGCCAAGCGCTTGATCGACGACGGGGTACTGGGCTCGGCCTGCTTACGGGTCATCGCCGGATCCAAACAATGGTTGCTGCGACACAAGGCCTGCCCGACCTTGAGCGGACGGCTGAAAACATCCTCGTGATCGCACTCCAACTCCAGGGCCTGCTGGGCATCGGCGACCAGATAGCTATGCGCGGCCACACGAGGCGCATTGCGAATCCGCTCGGCGGCGTCTTCGGCGGTGGTTGCACGCAGGGCGCGGTAAATCAGATGCACATAGCCCACGCCGGGTCGACCCCCGTAGGTTTTGAGATTGGTGGTGCCCACGTACACCCCCTCTTCGTTGAGGCCAACGATGGCAGGACAGCCCGCGCAGGTGATGGTCCAGCTTGCGGGGCCGTGATTGGGTCGGCGCCGCAGGGCGATCACATGATCGAGGTCTTGGGGGTTCAAGTCCCAGCTTTGTCCCAGCAATTGCGCTCCCGTCGCGCTGTCCTTGGCATGTTGCGCTACTGAGGAACAGCCTTCGGCATCGGCGGGTAGCACCTGTGTCCAGTCATCGCCACGCCATGCCTCCTCACCATAAAGCACCACGTCGCGCAGGTCGGTAAGATTCGCCGCGGCGACGAGATCCGCCAGGGGCAGCCCCAAGGTCTGCGCGCAGGCTTCGAGCTCGGCAAAGCCCTCGGCATCCCAGTCGCGCAAGATATCCATCGAAGCCTCGGCCACGCGCATGAAATCGGCCAATCGCCCGCGTTTTGCCGTCATAAGATTGGCGCGCAGGGCGTTGAGACGGCCTTGCACAAAGGCATGGATGCTGTCGCCACAGGCCTCGGCCAATTGTTTGCCCATGTGTTGGGCGTCGCCGGCGATAGTAATGATGGGGAGCTCAATCGGAGCGGTGGGTGCGGTCATAATTGTGCGCTTGTGCTGGCAGCGGTGGCCTCGATAAGCAAGCAAGAGGTCTTGCGCTTAAGATCGGTCTTTACGGCTCTCTCCTTAATCGCGCCGCGCCGTGCATTCAGGACGCTTCTTCTCTGCTGCGCAACAATGTGCCCCCTAGCTGCGTTACTGCGCAAAAATCCACGTCATCGCAGGCTGTCAATGCGCTCCCGTCGCGAAAGATTGAAACCATGCTTGAGTCATACATGGGCGTCTAAGATCTTGCTAACAATTGCAGGTGTGTATCGCGTTTTTGTTTGCATACATAGCGTCTTTGTTGCGCACATGCTGCCACTTTTGTTGGGTTTTTGTCTTGTTATTCCGAGTGTTTGGTAGATTTTCCGCCGTGTTTTGATGTATCTTAAGTATCGCATGATGGATTGAATGGAATGGAGTTGTTATCATGAATATTGCGCGTAAATTAACACCAAAAAGCCGTCTTCTTTTATTAACTGAAGTGCTTTTTCTATCATTGTTCTTAGCTGTGGGTTGCGGCAAAGGTGGCGATGATAACGACGGCGGAGGTGGGGGTGGCAACGGCAACAACTTCATTGATAATCCTGATGTGGTCGATACCGTCGATCGCTTACTGAATACATCTCTACTCGTTAGCGCTTCCTATGATAACACTTGCGCGATCAAAGAGCGTGACAGTGGCCTGCGTGACCTCAAATGTTGGGGCAACAACCATGTCGGTCAGCTTGGTTTAGGTGACGACTTCGATCATCGCGGCGACGAGCCTGGCGAGATGGGCGACAACCTGCCCGCCGTTGATTTGGGTACCGATGTGACGGTGATTAGTGTGTATGCCGGCTCTGCCTATATGTGTGCGCTTGCTCAGCGCAGTAGCGGTAAGCGCTTTGTCACCTGTTGGGGCTCACGATCCTTTGGTGTTCTCGGTCGAGGCGATGATAAGCAATCTACAGCAACCGGGGATGAGCGCCATGAGGTGGACTTTGGGACCGACGAGGCGGGAGATGACCTTAACATCCTTAGTTTGGCCGTGGGTGAAAGGCATAACTGCGTCATTCTTGAGGCCAAGGCGAGTGGAAAGCATCTTCTTAAGTGCTGGGGTGACAATGGCGAGAGTTCAGAGCACGGCAAGCTTGGTCTCGGCGTGCACTATGGCAATTCCTGGGGCGATGAACCTGGCGAAATGGGCGATGATTTACCTGCTATTCCTCTAGGAACGTACAAAGGCGAGACTCTTTCACCAGTGCAAATGGCTTTAGGTACCTCGCATACCTGTGTGCTTGGCAAAATCCCAAGTGGTGAGCACGCTATCAAGTGTTGGGGCGCTAACAAGTACGGTGAACTTGGCTTGGGGCATACGGACAATCAGGGACATACCAAAGAGAGCGCTCCTGCAAAGCTCGATCCTGTATTGCTTGGCACCTATAAGGGTGAAGACATTGACCCCATCTTTGTGGCAGCAGGTTTTGATCACACCTGTGCTCTCGGCAAGATTCCTAGTGGGGAGCAGGTGCTCAAATGCTGGGGGAGAAATACCTACGGCGAGCTTGGTTATGGCGACAAAGGAGATAAGAAGAGTCGTGGTGGCGACCCTAGCACTGTTCCCGCCGAACTTGACCCCGTTGTGATGGGAACAGAGAGCGATCCTCTGGAACCTGTGTACGTTACCCTTGGTGGTGAGTTTAGTTGTGCCTTTGCCAAACGCACCGGTGGGGAAGTTGTACTCAAATGCTGGGGAAGAAACTCGTTTGGTAAACTAGGACTGGGCATTGAGTCTGGAACACTGCATGCAGACCTCGTCACGAAGCCAGACCCAGCCAAGATTGATCCAGTCAACTTGGATTTTGAGGGTAAACCGACCGAAGCACAGAGCATCGATGTGGCACACAACCATGTGTGCGTGATCTCTAAGGTTGCCGCTAATGATTTCATTCTGCGCTGCTGGGGGCATAACGCCAAAGGCAAGCTTGGCTTCGGTAACAAAGAAGTTAGTTATGGCGAAACGCCTGAGACGACGCCGGATAAGATCGCACCTGTCTCTCTCTAGATCGCCCCCACTTCACGCTGATCCTGGCTTGCGTCCGGCTGCCAAGCACAACGACGGCTGCGAAGCGTCAGACTCTGTGGGCTGCGTGTGAGCGAAGCGAACGCCTGCGGAGCAGGTAGCAGCGCCTGGCTATCAAAGCGTGTTTCTCTATACGCCTTCGTCGCTGTGGTTCGGGCGCGCTCAGGCTCAACGCAAATTGAGAGCGATCTAATGAGAAGCTACTGCAGCGAGAACTTAGCCCCGCTTGGCGCCATGTTGCTCAAGTAGGGCTGCAACCTGGGCATGCCCCTCGCGATGGGCATCGTCGAGAGGGGTGCCGCCCCAGCGATCGTGGGGACTGAGGGCGACGCCTTGATGGATGAAGTAGGTGACGACGTTTTCGCGTCCGTTGGAGGCTGCCAGGTGTAAGGCGGTGCGGCCGTCGTAGTCGCTTTGGTTGAGATCGGTGCCGCGGGCCACAAGACGACGGATGGCGGTGAGGTCACCCTCGCTTGCCGCCCAGCAAAGTTCGGTGATGGCCTCGCTTTGGCGTTGAACGGTGGACAGACGCGGGTCTTTCTTGCCCGTGACACCGCCCACGAGGTTGTCGTAGTTGTGAAAATTGTAGCGCCGCACCAGTTCTTGGAAGAACTTCACCCCGCGTACGCTGTTGCCGATGGTATCGAGACGGGGAGACCAGGTGCAAAAGCCCATCACGTTGGGAACCACCACAAAAATCGCGCCGGCGACGCCACTTTTGCTGGGTAAACCGATGGAGAAGGCCCATTCGCCGGAAAAATCGTACATGCCGCAGGAATACATCAGCGATAGGCACTTCTGCACGGTGTCGGGGCGAAAAATACGCTCGCCGGTGGTGGGGCAAATGCCGCCATTGGCCAAGGTTGCCGCGACCAAGGCCATCGATTCGGCGGTGACCTCGATGGAGCAGCATTGAAAGTAAAACTCCAGGGTTTCGGCTAGGTCGGTGCCCTCGGGGAAGGCACCCTTTTCGCGCATGAAGTAGCCCAGAGCGTAATTGCGGTCGGCGGTGCGGCGTTCGGAGAGATAGGTGGGGTTGCTGAAGCCCGGTTTGCTGCCGCCGGCAAGTCGACGCCATACCTCGATCATATGATCGAAGCGATCGGGGCTGCTGAGGTCGGGACGAATCAACGAACAGGCCATCACCGCGCCGGCGTTGATCATGGGGTTGTGTGGGCGGCCTTCGGGATTGAGTTTGAGCTCGTTGAAGCTGTGGCCACTGGGTTCGCGGCCGATATGTTGGTGGACGCGCTCTTCGCCTTCGCTTTCGAGAGCGACGCAGTAGTTGATGGGCTTGCAACAAGACTGTACGCAGAAGTCGGTGCTCGCGTCGCCGAGGGCATAGCGCTGTCCGTCGGTGGTGCAGAGGGCGACGCCGTAGTACTCGGGGTTAACGCGAGCCAACTGCGGGATGTAGTCGGCCACTTTGCCCTTTTCGTTGGCTTTGGTGCTGCGATAAATCTCGGCCAGTTCGCTGCAGAAGCCTTGAAAGTCGGGAATCACCAGCTGGCCCTGTAAGGCCTGCTCGATCAGCACGACATTGGGCTGGATAATCTCGCTAAACTGCTCCCGCGATAGATAAGAAAGGTGAGGGTGTTGCTCGGTGAGCGCGCTCATGCGTTTGCGGCTCTCGGCAAGACGCGGATCGTTCCAGCGTAGCCCGGCTTCGAGCAGGGCATCGAAGAGGGTGCTGAGAGGCAACTCCTGTTGGTCGCCAATGCGCAGCGCATCGTATAACTGCTGTTCGCGATCTTGCCGTGAAGCGTCCATAGCGCCTTCCCTTTTTACCCAACACAAAGCCCAAAAGTGGGGACTCTTGATAGCATGCTGCAGGTTGCATCGCTAGCGTTGCATCAATGCTAGCTGACCGCTGATGGGCAGCACATGCACCTGCTTTTCGCTGAGTCCCTTTTCCTTCATGGCGTTGCGCATGACCTTGAGGGCATAACCGCGTGGGTCGATGCCGTGGGCAAAGGTGTCGTAGTGAATGGGCAGCATGTGTTTGGCCTTGAGATCGAGGAAAGCTTGTACCGCTTCACGACCATCGACATGAGTTGGGCGGGCAAACTCGGGCGGCTCGACCGGTGCGATAGGCAAAATCGCCAGGTCGATCTGCGGAAAACGCGCTGCGGTCTCTTTAAACAAGGCTTGGTCATACGCGGTATCGCCGCCGAAGTAGACGGTGATGCCGTGATATTGGATAACCCAACCGGTAAAGCTGGTGGTCATCCATGCGTGATCGGCACCGTAACGAAATCCCACATGATCCACGGGCACCGCCGTGATGCGCATCTGGTCGACGTCGGTGCTTTGCCAGGGCGCCAGCTCGTCGGTGGGAAAATCGTAGTTGGGGATATACACCAACCCGCCTCGAGGCACCCATAGCCGCGCGATCTTGTCTTCCAACAAATCCAACGAGCCCAAAGACAAGTGATCGAAGTGCATATGCGAGACCAAGACCGCATCCACCGGCGGGACATGGTTCGCCTCGATGCCAGGCTCCACCAAGCGCCGCGATAATAAGCCCACGGTCTCGGTGAACACGGGGTCGGTGAGGATTACTTTGTCGTCGATCTGCACCAAGGTTGTCGCGTGTCCTACCCAGAGCACTGCAAGACGCGCGTCGGTACGAATGGGCTGAGTGATTTTGTGCGCTACGGGGTCAGGTTTTTGCGTTAGCGCGGTGATGTTGCGCCTAAGAATCGTTGCCATCACCGAACAACCCGAACAAAGCAGGATAATCGCCAGCAGGCTTAGCCATTGTCCTCGCTTTTGCATTTAGAAATACCTCAAGCTCAGGCTAACCATGGTGTGCAATGGCTGAGTCGGACCTGGAGCATGCGTAACCTGGATGCCGAGGGTGCCGTACAGCGCGTAAAGCCCTATCTCGATGGCGGCGCGGTCATGACCCTGCGCGCGTTGATAGGACACACCCAACGAAGCGCTCAGGTATTCGCCATGTTCGACCAAGGGAAGGTAAGCGCGCATCCCAGGGCGCAACAGTGCGATGACCTCGCTCCCGACATAAATCTCCGGCGAAGCATAGAACTCAACCGAGCCCATATGACGCACCAGCGGCTCTACCACCAACACCCGCCAGCCCGAAAGCTTGCGATTAATCCCCCAGGAGTAGAGCAAAGGCGTGACCTGCCAGCGCAATCCAAAGCGCGCCTGCCTTCCCTCCGCAGCAATGATGGGACTGGGGATCAACTGCGTGGCAAACCATAGCGGCGTTACCCGAGGCTGAGGATTGAGGGCTTCTCTTTGCTCTGTGTTGTTGGTTTGGGCGTGGATTACCCCAGGCGTGGCAATCATGCTGAGCCATACAAACGCAATGCTGCTCTTTTTCCACCTCTGTTGCATGCAAAACTCTCTCCTCCCGGTGCCTTTCTTCGTAGCCAAGCGCGCTTTTGGATGACACAAGGCTCGCATGACACGCACCTTGGTTCTGGGATCTAATCGCGGCATCGGTCTTGAGCTCTGCCGTCAACTGCAGCAACGCGGCGAGGAGATCATCGCCACCTGTCGGCGTAGTTCGCCCGAACTTGAGGCTTTGGCGGGTATTTACATCCATCGCGATGTGGACTGCACCGATGTAGATAGTCTGCGCGCCTTAGCACGTGAGCTGGGCTCGCAGCGCGTGGATAGTTTGGTGGTGGTGGCGGGGATTTTACGCAACACGCCTTTTGATGACCTGGATGTGGAGCTGGTGCGTGAGCAGTTCGAGGTCAACGCCATTGCGCCTTTGTTGGCGGTGCATACCCTGGTGGATTGCCTCAAACCGGGCGCCAAGATTGGTCTTATCACCAGTCGCATGGGTTCCATGGCCGATAACACCTCGGGCGGCAGTTACGGCTATCGCATGTCCAAGGCCGCGCTCAATATGGCTGGGCGTTCTTTAGCGCATGACCTCAAAGAACGTGAAATCGCCGTGGGTTTATTGCATCCAGGCTGGGTACGCACCGAAATGACCAAGGACACCGGGAATATCGACGTGAGCGAGTCTGTCACCGGGCTCATCGAGCGTCTTGATGCGCTTAATCTCGAGAACTCGGGCTCCTTTTGGCATCAAAATGGCGACGCGCTGCCCTGGTGAGGTCTTTTAACATCGATTAACAGCAATCCCTGCGACAATTTGCCACTTTGCGTGGATCATTGCGCTGCGTAGGACCGGGGCTGTCGTCACTAAGGACGGCTCTGTTAACGTTCACCGGAGAATTCCTACAATGCATCGCTTTTTTGCTTCTACATCACGCCTCACTGCTATTGCAGTCGCAATATTAACGCTTCTCGTCGCTAGCCACGCTGCCGCGCATGTTTTTATCGAGGGAGCTGGCTATGCCGGTAAGCACAAACTCATCACCTTCAACGTTCCGCATGGATGCGACGGCGCTGATACCTATCGCCTGCATGTCACGCTTCCTGAAGGCGCGTTTGGAAGCCTGCGCACCTTGGCGAATGCCACCTTTCCCAAGGTCAGCATCGAAAAAGACAATGAGGGCAAACCCACCGCTATCATCTGGGAAAAAGACAGCGTGCGCGACAGCGACGACCAGCATTACCAGTTTGCTTTCCTCGCGAAACTTCCCGAGCAGCCCTTCAAAAAGCTTTATTTCCCCACCACGCAATACTGCGAAAGCGCCAATGGCCAAAAATCATCCGTCGAATGGCATGCCGTCAGTGCTGGGCATGATCATAGTGGCGGTGATACCCATGCAAAGCCCGCTCCGTCGATGATCGTGCTGCCAGCGATGCATCAGGGGTGGAACAAAGGCGAAGTCACCGAGCATATTCATGGTAGCGAAGCGCTTGCGGAGTTTTTTGGCGATGCGCTGATTGTATGGGCAGGCGATAAGGCCTTCAGTGCGAATCCTGAGACCATGGCGCTGATCGAAGCCGATAAAGAGGTCGAGGTGCTGAAAGAGTTTCACCCTGGCACGAAAATTCAGGTTAAGTACTAAGGGGCGCGTTTATGAAACAACGTTGCATGTACGCATTGTTGATAGGATTTCTGTTTGGTGGTTGTCCCGACAGCAAATCCGAAAGCACGACGCC
>CAYWAT010000070.1:0-11447 GCA_964456305.1 uncultured Polyangiales bacterium
CGTCGTCGCTACAGGAAATCGCGAAGGCGAGCGCGAAAAGCGCGCCAAGTAAGGGGTATAGTCGAGTCATGGTTTGATTCTCCTCATGGGCTTTCGTTGATATTGAAATCAATTTTCAATATCGGCGTGGTTAGACAAGAATAACCCTGGGCGCAAGGCAAAAAGGTCGCGCTTGCTTAAGTCCGCGACTGCGTATCTAGCAACTTAGTGTTGCGCTACGCTCGTATCGCCGGTGGGGATCTCGATATGAGCGGCGATAAAGATGCGCTCGTAGCTCACGATCCACACATGCCAGGAGAGTTCGTCGCCGTGGCGTTGGCGCCACACGTAGGCCTGATCCAAGCCCGCATGATGGTTGTCGATATGCTTGCCTGAGGCATCGAGGAGCATGAGATAGTTGGCGCGAGGATGCTGTTTTGTGTGTTCACGCTGTTCGGCGGTGGCGTAAATCACCGGGGTGCCAATCCCAAAGGTGATCTGACTGAGTTCGTTGATCGTCTCAGGAGGCTGGCTGCGTTCAGGCAGAGAGTTTGCATCAGCAATCGCCCACAGCAGGCGATGCCCATTCGCAAATTGGATTTCAAGCTCGGTCAGAGGTGTGTCGGTTGCAGCGTTATACACGCGGCGTTCAAAAGCATGGGTGGGCTGGGCCAGCCACTGCAGGTCGAACTGCATCGGGTCGGCGTTATTATAAAAGCCAGGTTCGCTAAACTTGGCGGTGCGAATAGGCTGATTCGCAGCAGCGTAGATATCTTTGTAGGACTTGAGATTAGGGCTGAGCAGGAGCTGGGTCTTTTTGCGTTGCTCGGCGAGTTGAGCAGGGGCTTCCTGAATATGATTGACGAGCTCGCGCTTCTTCTCTTTTTTGATCTGACGCAATGCCTCTAGAGGGACCTCAATGCCATTGAGCTGCGGGTAGTTGCTTAGGTCGTCTTTGACCTCGGTGTATAAGACCGCGTTGATGCGATTGAAGAGCATGGCGTAGCTGCTCTCGGGCATTTCAAACCAAGCATGAAAGGTTGTTTTGGCACTTTGGTTTAAGCCAACTTCCCACAGACCGCGTCTAAGACAGTTGTTGGCGAGCCATAGCGTGTCGCCCTCGGCATTGAGGGGATGGTTCGTTTGATTGCGATTGAGTTCTTGCTGGATCAAGGCGATTGAGCGCAGCTTCGGATGCGATTGCGCTAAGGGGCTGATGCGCGGGATGAAGTGACTTAGCTCGATATCACCAAGTTCAAGCTGGCCTTGAGGAGACGTGCTTTCGAGGCGTAGTGTGTATTTGCCCGCTTGGCTTTCGCGCAGAGTGAGAGTGTGCAGATCTTGCCGCAGTGGCGTTATGTATGCACCGGGACGGTTGGTGTAGCCGGCGGGGACATCGGCATTGAGGCTTGCACGAATGATCGCCTGCGCGCTCTGACACAGAGGGTGTTCGCAGGCCTTGGTTGCTTGAGTACCTTTTTCTTTTTGAGAGGCGCGTGCAGATACAGACGAGGGATCGCGCTTGGCCTGTGTCGCAGGGGAGGCAGCCTTGCGTTGGTATACCTTCCATGCGGCGATGCCCAGGCATACAAAAGCGATAAGGATGACCCACGAGCGCGTGCTGTGCATGCAGGCGCCCTAACAGAAAGGGTTAGGCCCGCCAAGGTCTCATGGAATTGCGTCTGCCCGATTGACCGTCAGGGAGGGAGTGGTTAACGGGAGCCCTATGGCCTTTAATGGAGATAGACATAATCTAGGCGATTGGGATTCCGATAAGATGGCTGATTTTGGTCGGCGGGTGACGGAAGCTGCATCCAAGCGCCTGCGTTGGATCGTGCTGGGGGTGCTGGCGCTGATCCTCGGACTCACCTCGTATTATCAGGTTGAGCCTGAGGAGGTGGGCGTGGTGACTCGTTTTGGTCAGTACGTACGCAGCACAGGACCCGGACCGCATGTAAAGCTGCCGTTTTGGATTGAGCGCGTGCGCAAGGTACCTGTGCAGCGTCAGCTCAAGGAGGAGTTTGGTTTTCGCACCGTGCGCGCCAATGTGCGTTCGCAGACAACCACCAGTCAGTCGACGCGGCGTGAGTCCACCATGTTGACCGGCGATCTCAACGTTGCCGATGTGGAGTGGATTGTGCAGTACAAGGTACGCGACCCTTACAAGTATCTGTTTCGCGTTCGCAATGTCACCGAGACTTTTCGCGATATTTCCGAAGCCGTGATGCGCCAAGTTGTGGGTGATCGCAGTGTGACCGAGGTGTTGACGGTGGGTCGTGAGGCCATTCAAATCGCGGCAAAGCAACGTCTGCAAAAGCTTTGCGATCATTACCAGACCGGCATCGAGGTGCTGCAACTGGTGCTGCAAGATGTGAATCCTCCCGAGGCGGTGCGCGACTCCTTCAATGAGGTCAACCAGGCGATTCAAGAGCGCGAGCGTCTCATCAACCAAGCCAAGGCCGAGTACAACAAAGTGATTCCCGAAAACCGCGGTAAAGCGCAGCAGCAGATCGAGGCCTCGGAGGGCTATGCCGCCGAGCGTGTGAATCGCGCTCAGGGTGAAGTTCAGCGCTTCGTGTCGGTGCAAAAAGAGTATGCCAAAGCCCCGCGCGTGACGCGCACGCGCCTGTACCTCGAAACTCTAGGTAGGGTGCTGCCCAAGGCTAATCGCCGGGTGATTTTAGATAGTGACCTCAAAAACCTCGTTCCCCTTATTCCTCTCAAGGAGTTCCCATGAGTCGTTCGTCTGCCTTGCTTTTGATCTTGCTCTGCGCCTCGTTGTTTGTCCTGAGCAATGCCGCCTACACCGTGAATGAAAATGAACAAGTGGTGGTAACTCAGTTCGGTAAGATCACCGGCGAAACCATGACTAAGCCAGGGCTTCACTTTAAGCTTCCCTTTGTGCAAACCCTGCATCGCTTTGATAAGCGTTGGTTGGAGTGGGATGGCTCGCGCAACGAAATCCCCACCCGCGACAAGAAGTACATCTGGGTGGATGTGTATGCGCGCTGGCGTATCTCCGATGCCATTCGCTTTTATAAGCGTTTGCGCGATGAGAACGGAGCGCAGTCGCGTCTTGATGACATCATCGACGGCGAGGTGCGCAATGTGATCGCCAGTCACAATCTGATCGAAATCGTGCGCAGTAGTGCCCGCGAGTTTGAGCGCGATGACGAGGTGGACGATACCCAGGTCAATGATGCCGAGCTCAACCCCAAACTCGGACGCAGCAAGCTCATGGAGATCGTTGTAGAGAAAGCTTCGCAGGTTATGCCCGCCTATGGCATCGAGTTGGCTGATGTGAAAATCAAACGCATCAACTACGTGCCCAGCGTGCAGCAAAAGGTCTTCGAGCGCATGATTTCCGAGCGCAGGCGTATCGCCGAGCGTTACCGCTCCGAGGGCCAGGGCAAAAGCGCCGAGATCAAAGGTAAGATCGAACGCGAGGTGCGCACGATTCAGTCAGAAGCCTTCCGCAAAGCCGAAGAAATCCGCGGTAACGCGGATGCCAAAGCCGCCGCCATTTACGCCGAGGCTTACCAACGTGACCCGGAGCTGTATCAATTCCTCAAAACCCTCGAGTCCTATCAGCACATCGTCGACGAAAAAACCGACCTGCTGCTGTCCACCGACTCCGAAGCGCTCAAGTACCTGGAGAAGCAGAAGTAGCTTGAGCGCCTAGCTTTATTCAAAGCGTGATTAAGCTCTGAATAGGCACATCGCCGAGTTTGCTGCGTCCTTTTAGAAAGCCAAGTTCCATCAGGAACAAACAGGATACGAGGGTGGTTTGTTGTTGTTTGATCAACTCCAAGGTTGCGCCGGCGGTGCCGCCTGTGGCTAGGACATCATCGACAAGCACCACGTGGGCATTGGGTCGAAGGGCATCGCGATGCATTTCAACGGCGTCGCTGCCGTACTCGAGTTGATACTCGACGCGAGCTGTTTCACTGGGCAGCTTGCCGGGTTTGCGTACCGGGACAAAGCCGCATTGTCGCCGCGCAGCCAGGGCGGCGCCAAAAATAAAACCGCGGGCTTCGATCCCGACGATTGCGTCCACACGCTGCCCTTTGAGGGCCTCATCCAGAAGGTCGATGCATAAGGAAAAGCTTTCTGGGTGAGCCAGCAGAGGCGTGATGTCCTTAAAGAGGATCCCGGGCTTGGGAAAGTCTGGAACGTCGCGAATCTGCGCCTTGATTTGCTCGATACGTGGATCAGTCATGCGGTCTCCTCGGGTTTGAACTGGCTTGCGTAAGCGGCAATGCCGATGTGCTCGGCAAAGGTGCTCTGCAGCCGCAGGGGTGTAACAGACACATAGCCTTGTTGCACGGCCTCGATGTCACTGCCCTGGGCGGCTTCTTCATGCATGCTGGGTCCATGAGCCCAAAGCTGCTGGGCATGATTGAGCTTGACGGGCACGCTGCCTTGGGCTTGGTAACGTTCGTGCAGCGAGGTCACACGCAGGTCTGGGTGTGGGTTGGGCGGTACGTTGATATTAAGGCAGACGGGATGTCCGGGAGGTTGCGTCGCATGCAGTAAACCTTTGGCTACCCTTGCTGCAATTGCGGCGGCCTGTTCAAGCGTTTCACGTTGGCAGGAGGAGACCGCAATCGCTGGGATGCCGCGCAAGACGGCCTCGCGCGCCCCAGCAACCGTGCCTGAATAATGCGTATCGATGCCTAGATTGGGCCCGTGATTGATGCCCGAGAGCACTAGGTTAGGGCGCTCGCCAGCGAGGACCTGGCTATGCAGCGCAAAATAGACGCAATCCGCGGGAGTCCCATCGATGCCATGTCGGTCGGCAGACAGCGCTTGATGTCTTACAGGGCGTCGCACAGTAATAGAGTGACTGCATGCGCTGCGGTTCTGACTAGGAGCCACCACGACCACCTTCGCGATTTGTTTGAGGACGTTGTGCAAGGCAATGATGCCCTCAGCATTAATGCCGTCATCGTTGGTGATCAGCACAAGGGGCGATGCGTTGATAGTCATGGGCCTCCCCTCTAAGCGCATTCAGATGCAGGTGCAAAGCAGGTGCTGGATCCTCGCTCGTCTTGCGTCGCGCTTGCGGCGGGTCTGGTCACAGGTTTGCCTCTTAGATGCCACCATGAGATAGTGGCACCGGACTATGGACTTATACAGTGCCGCGAAGCGTCTTACGCAGCCTTACGTGTTCACCCATGCGACACAGCCTCATGATCTGCCCATCGCCGCGCGGGGCATCATCGGGGATGGCTATACCTGCGCCCTCGTGCGTCCCGATGGCGCGATTGATTGGCTATGCCTGCCTCGTTTCGATAGCCCTAGCGCATTTGGCCAGCTGCTGGATGCCGAACACGGCGGCATGACCACCATTACTCCGGTGCAGCGTCCCTTTGAGAGTCTGCAGCGTTACGACCCGGGGACCAACGTGCTCGAGACCTTGTTTCGTGTGCCGAACCAGGGTGTGATTCGAATCACCGACTTCATGCCTTGGACCGACGACCCTCGCTCATCCATTCACGAAGTGCATCGCCGTATCCAATGCGTCGAAGGCGAAGTGGACTTGGAAGTGATCTTTGACCCGCGCTTTAACTACGGCGCCAACATGCCCGAGATGGTCAATCAAGGCGTGGGTGTGCTTGCGCGGGGCGAGGGGGGCGAGCATTTGGTTGCGGTGTTGAGCGGCGAAGGTGCATGGCAAGCGCATCCATCTGGAGGCGTGCATATGCGCTTTACGATGCGCTCCAATGAGAGACGCTGGATGGTGCTCTCCTGGGATGCGCCGCGCGCGGAGTCGATCAGCGCCTATCGTCCGCATGAGCATCTGCGCTCGACGCGGCGTCGTTGGCGTGAGTGGTCGGGCCGCTTCGATTACGACGGCCCTTGGCGGCATCACGTATTGCGTTCGGCCCTGACGCTTAAGCTGCTGATTTACGCGCCCACCGGCGGTATGGTAGCGGCGCCTACCATGGCTTTGCCCGAGCTCATCGGTGGTGAGCGCAATTGGGACTATCGCTACGTGTGGAGTCGCGATGCCTCCATGTCCATCCGCGCCGCGAATCTTACTGGCTACACCAACGAGGCGCGCGACTTCTTCCATTTCATCCGCGATGTGCTCGACCCCGATCAAGCTGCCTTGCAGGTGATGTACAGTGTCGAAGGCGGTGCGGTGCCAGAGGAGAGAACCCTCGCGCACATGTCCGGCTTTCGTCACTCCAAGCCTGTGCGTATCGGCAATGGTGCTCGTGACCAGCTACAGCTCGATACCATTGGGGCTCTCGTCGATGCGGCGTCGTTGTATGAAGGCTTCGAAGGCGAGCTGAACTTACGCATGTGGCGTCGTCTGCGTGAGCTGGTGAACTACGTCGCTTCGGTATGGCGCGAGCCCGATCATGGCATTTGGGAGCAGCGCACCGAGACGCGTCACAACGTGCATTCCAAGCTTATGAGCTGGGTTTCGCTGGATCGTGGGGCACGCTTGGCTTCCCTCTTCGGCGATCATGCCTTGCATTTGCGTTGGCAAACCGAGGCACGCGTTATCCATGACGATGTCTGTCGTTATGGGCTCAACTCCCAGCATGAATATTTCGTCGGCGCGTATGGCCGCGATTACGCCGACTCCAGTTTGCTTCTGCTGCCCATTCATGGCTTTTTGCCGCCCGAAGACCCGCGCATTGCTAGCACGATTGCAAGGGTGCGCAGTGAGCTCGGTGCGGGACCTTTCTTGTATCGCTATCATATGGATGACGGTCTCGAAGGCGGCGAGGGAGCCTTTTTGCTCTGTGGTTTTTGGTTGGCCGAGGCTTTGGCGATGGCGGGTTTGGTGGACGAGGCCCAAGAGGTCTTTCTCGCGCATGCGGAGCTCTCGAACCATTTGGGACTGCTTGCCGAAGAGGTAGACCCCACCAGTCGCGAGATGCTGGGGAACTTTCCGCAGGCCTTTAGTCACCTGGGTTTGATCAACGCCGCGATGCAAATCGATATCGCTCTGCGCCACCGTGACGAGGGCAGCAGCAAAATGCTGCGTGTGTCGAGTTTGAGCTGATGGTGCAGCGCTTTCACCGCACCTGCATGGCCGTTGCGCTTGGCGGTTGTGCTGCACTGGCTGCGGTGGGCTTGATTTTGGGTGGCTTTCATCCCGACGATACCGTGGGCATGCTGATCGGTGTGTTGCTGCTCATCGCTTTAGTGGTGGGCGTTATCGGCTGGCAGACCTATCGGGGTCCACCTGCCTTGAGGCAGCTGCATGCGTACACCGAAGCCTGCATTAACCTGCGCTCACCATCGCCTCTTAGTCTGCGTGTGCCCGATGAGTGGGGGGAGCTAACGATCGAGGTCGCCCGTGTTGCCCAGGCTTGGCAAGAGGCGGTGGAGACCCTGCAGGTGTATCATGCACAGGCCGAGGCGGCCGATAATTACAAGCAGGTCTTCTTCGAGACCCTAAGGCATGAGCTGCGTACACCCTTGAACGCCGTGATGGGATTTAGCGATGTGCTTTTGCAGGATATCGACGGTCCTTTGCCCGAGGAGCATCGCAGTTCGGTGCAGACCATTGGCCAGGCAGGTCAACATCTGCGCCAGATATTTGATAATGTGATCGATCTGTCCGCGGCGGATGCCGGTTGGTTGACCTTGGAGCGCCAGGTCGTCGAGGTAGAGCGCATGGTGCAAGAGGCAGTGCTGGCGGCATCGCCGGCTCAGCCGGGCTCTGTGTCCTGTGAGGTGACGATTGCGCCCGACTTGCCGGCGGTGAATGTGGATCCGCTGCGCATCCGGCAGATTCTGGTCAATCTTATCGGCAACGCCTTTAAATTTACCTCGGCGGGGCATATTCACGTGCACGCCTTTCGTATCGACACGGGGGTGCGCCTCGAGGTTACCGACACCGGCATTGGTATTGCGCCCGAGGTGTTGCCTCATATTTTTGACCATTTTGTGCAGGCCGAAACATCGCGTACGCAACAAGGGTCGGGGCTTGGCTTGGCCATTAGCCAACGCCTGGCCGAGCTGCACGGCAGTCATCTCGAGGTGCAGAGCGAGCTTGGTCAGGGCACTCGCTTTGCTTTTGATCTGCCTCCTGCAGCAGATAGCTAATTGGGCAACCATGCTTAAGCCGCGCTTATCCCTTCCTTTGCCCAACCCTTCGCATCTCTTTTGGCTCTTGGCGCTGGGACATGCCCTCAGTGTGATTGCCTTTTGGCTCTTTGCCTGTGTGCTGGGTTATCTCAGTGTGCCCGCGCTGCGTACGATTTGGATGTACGCCGTTGTCATTGGCGTGGGCGTTGCCCTGGTGGAGTCTTTGTGGTTGGCGGGTCGCGCTATCCTGCGCATCGGCGTGCTTTACCGCGGCTTACAATATGCCGAGCCCGAGCGGCCGCTCTTATCCCCCGCCGCCCTTTACGACAGCTACGCCTTGCCCACGCAGGCGGAGTACGCGGGCTGGTTGTCGCTAGGCTTGGTGTTGGCGCTGATCGTAACCGCCATAGGCACCCTGCAGAGCGCGATGAGCAACCTGCATATCGGTCTTGCGGTGCTGTGGTTAGCGGGCTTTGGTGCCTTGGGAGCAAGGCTGCGTCCTGGGCTATGGCGCTGGATACTGCAGCTATGGTTGCGTGATGTCCCGGCAATGAACCTAAGTAGCGTGCCACATCTGCGTTATGGCCGGCAAAGCATGATCAGCGTCATCGTTGGCGTTGTCGCCGTGGCTTGTGTGTTGGGGGTGCACCTAAGGGTGTGGATCGCATGGCCTTTATTAGGGGGGTATGCAGTGTTGGCCGCGCTCATCATTGCCGCCGTGGCATGGACCATGGCGCGCCATCGTCGCCGCGTTGGTCAACGCCTGGCCTGGCTGCATCGAGAAGTGAGTGCCCTCAGCACCCTGTCTGGCTCCTGGTTTCTTGAGGAGGAGTCCAGTTACCCCAGTCCTGTGCAGGCGCTGCAAGCCTTATGGCGTCGAGCTCAGCAGGAGGTGGATGATAAGCAGAATCATGCCCTGGCCCGTATCGCCCAGGCCAATCGATTAAAAGCGCGCTTCATCGCCTACATGACCCACGATTTGCGCAGCCCTCTCAATAGTATCCATGGCTTTAGCCAGCTCTTGAGCGATGTGCGCGACGATAGCTTCAATCGAAACCAGGCCGAGAGCATCAGTATGATTCGCCAGGCCAGCGGTGAGCTCTTGCTCTTGGTTAACAATGTCCTGAACTGGGCCAAGATCGAGTCGGGGCAAATGCGTCTCAAGCGGGCGTGGATCCCTAGTGTGGAGCTGTGCAACCTAACGGTGGAGTATGCTCACTACCTCTTTGGCGCCGACTACCTGCGCTTACTGCGGCGTATCGAGCCTGGGTTGCCTCCCCTGTGGGTGGATGCGTCTCTAATTAAGCATGTCTTAGTGCATTTGCTGCTCTGTTTGTCCCGGGTTAGCGAGGCCAGCCAGATGACCATGCAGCTGAGCGCCGAATATCTGCGGGCCTTGATTCCCTCATCCACGCTCCAGGGAAAATCCGGGCATGAGCGCTGTATTTTGATCGCCTTCGAAGACTCAAGCCGTCGACTGGATCTCGATAAGCATCGGCACTTCTGGTCGGCCACAGAGCTCGCCAAGCATCCCAAGGATAGGCGCACAGGGGGCTTCCACCTGGGCCTCACCTTTACCCAAGCGGTGGTGGCCGCCCATGGGGGGCAGGTGATCTGCCGTTGGGATGATGCGAAGGGGGTGTATCTTGGCGTTGCCTTGCCTTTGAGGTCGAAATCCCGCGTCGCTTAGGCTGGATAAAGAGGGAAGGGCCTTTCGCTGCAAGCTCTTTTTGAACCTTTGTCGCAGCTTCGGTATGATTAGGGCCATGGGTGAACACCTGCATTCTAAGTCCCGAGCCCTAGGCGCCAGGAATCCTCTTTATGCATGGGCTGCCACGGATACGGGGCGGGTGCGTAAGCACAACGAAGACAGTGTTCTCATCGATAGCAACCTCTGCCTCTATATGGTTGCCGATGGCATGGGCGGTCACGCTGCGGGTGAGATTGCCAGTCGCTTAGCCGTACAAACGGTGCGGCAGGCCCTCGATTTGCAAGCTGATGTGCTGTTGGAACTGACACGGGACATGGAGCGCACCACCTCCAGGCGCGACGTATTGCGTTTGCTGGAGTCCAGTGTTCAGCAGGCCTGTGCGGCGATTTACAAAGAGGGGCGCACCAACGAGCGCCGTCGCGGCATGGGAACCACCCTCGACGTGCTGCTTATTGCGGGTAACCGCGGCTTTATCGCCCATGTGGGCGATTCACGGGTGTACCTGCTGCGGCAAGAGTCGATCCATCAGCTCACCGAGGATCACTCCTTGGTTAATGAGATGATCAAGCGCGGCCGCATCTCGGAGAATGACGTTGCGCTACGCAACTACAAAAACGCGGTGACCCGTGCCGTGGGCGTGTACGAGAGTGTGAACGTCGACCTCTTTGACCTGGATGTGCTTCCCGACGACCGCTTCCTGCTCTGCTCGGATGGCCTGCATGAGTATCTGGACGAGGCCATGATGCAGCACGTGGTCAAAACCTCCACGGCCTCCGAGATTCCCGAGCGGATGATCGAGATTGCGAATCAGCGCGGGGGTGGCGACAACATTTCGGTGGTCTTTGTGCATGTGCCCGAGGCCTCCCGCGGGACGCGCACCGATACCCATGAAGTGCAGCTCAAGATGCACACGCTGCAAAAGGTCTCTCTTTTCCGCAGCCTGAGTTATCGCGAGTTGGTGCGGGTGCTTAACATTACCCAGTCGATGGAATTTGCCGCTGGTGAGACCGTTGTGAGCGAAGGAGACGCTGCCGATTCTCTTTACATCGTGGTCGATGGGTCGGTGTCCCTACATAAAGACAAACATCATATCGGCACCCTCGATACGGGGCAGCATTTTGGCGAGATGGCCTTGATCGACCGTGCGCCTCGCAATGCGACGGTGATTAGCGAGGAGTCGAGTCGGTTGCTGATGATTCGCCGCGATGACTTCATGGCTTTGCTCAATACGCGTCATGAAATCGCTACCAAGCTACTGTGGAGCTTTGTGGTGGTGCTGACCAAATCGCTGCGCACCACCTCCAGTCAGTTGCAGCAGGCCCGCGATCATCTTGCCTCGGTGACAGGACATGATGAGTTCACGGGCCAGACCGAGGTCGACAAGTCATAACTGGGTGCGCCGGTCTGCATGGGCAGTGAGGTGCCATAAAATCCAGGCGACACAGGGCAATATACAGGTATGTCGGGCTCCAAGTTCGGTCGAATGGGTCTAAATTACTGAACGAGCTGGATATTTCTGTGGCGAGTGAGCTCTCAAGAAGAGGCATGGTGCTCAGTGCCTCGCCCGACCATGAGATTTTTGGGTCGCTGGCTTCAATCCTGAGTCGCTACCCTTCATTCGCGCGGTCGATGCCTTCAATCCTGAGTCGCTACCCTTCATTCGCGCGGTCGACGCCTTCAATTCTTGGTCGGTACCCTTCAT
>CAYWAT010000070.1:11547-13748 GCA_964456305.1 uncultured Polyangiales bacterium
CTTGGTCGGTACCCTTCATCCGCGCGGTCGATGCCTTCAATCCTGAGTCGCTACCTTTCATCCGCGCGGTCGATGCCTTCAATCCTGAGTCGCTACCCTTCATTCGCGCGGTCGACGCCTTCAATTCTTGGTCGGTACCCTTCATTCGCGCGGTCGACGGCGATAATTTTCTGGATGCCCCCATTAATTCTTAGGTCGAGGGCGATAATTTCTTGGTCGCACCCCTTAATCGTTTGGCTGGAGGCGATAATTTTCTCGCTGTACCTCTTAATCGTTAGGTCGGAGGCGATAATTTTTTCGTCGGACCCCTTAATCGTCGAGTCACTGGCGATATTTTTCTCGGCGGACCCTTTAAACGGGCAGGCGACGCTCTTAATTTAAAGATTACGCTCAGAAGGAGCGAAGCATTCTTGGCGAAGTTGATCGATAGTTTCCTCGATCGACCAGCTGCCCAGGTCTTTGCCAGCGTCGCGCGACCGCACAGAGAGGGTGCCTTGTGCTGCTTCTTGCTCGCCGATCACCGCCAGGTAAGGGATGCGCATCAGACGGTGGCGCCGGATTTTGGCGCCGAGCTTGTCGCTACTCAGATCGCTGATCACGCGCAATCCAGCCTGCTGCAGCTGTTGCTCTACGTCGCTGGCATAACCGTTGGCTTTGTCGCTCACCGTCAGCAGTGCGATGTGCTCAGGCGCGAGCCAGGTTGGGAATGCGCCGCCCACATGCTCGATAAAAATAGCCATGAAGCGCTCGATGGAACCCAAGATAGCACGGTGCAACATAACGGGGCGATGGCTTTGATTGTCGTCCCCCACGTAATCGAGGTCAAAGCGCTCAGGCAAATTGAAGTCGGCTTGGATCGTGCCGAGTTGCCACGAGCGACCCAGGGCGTCGTGCAAATGAAACTCGATTTTGGGTCCATAAAAGGCGCCTTCACCCTCAGCGATCGTGTAGGGCAAGCCGGATGCTTTGACGGCGTCTTCGAGGGCTGCCTCGGAACGATCCCAAACTTCGTCGTCGCCCAAACGGTCGTCGGGACGGGTGGCAATCACGGTGCGCATATCGCTGAAACCAAAGTCGGTGTAGGTATCGCGTACGAGCTGCAAAAAGTGGCTAATCTCTTCGTTGAGCTGACCCAGAGTGCAGAAGATATGACCGTCGTCTTGGGTAAAGGTACGTACACGGGCTAAACCTTGGACCACCCCACTGCGTTCGTAACGGTGCAGGCGGCCAAAATCGGCGTAGCGCAGCGGCAATTCGCGGTAGCTGCGTCGCTTCATGCCGAACATCAGGGCATGGCCGGGGCAGTTCATGGGTTTGACACTGTAGCGCGTGCAATCGTCCAAGGCCTGGCTGAGCGAGCCTAGGTCGGTGGCGGCAATCTCCGATTTCTTGAATTCCTTGCTTAGGCGGGGCAGGTCCTCGGCGCAGACCGCATTGTACATGTTGGCGGTATAGGTGGGCACATGCCCCGAGGTGCGGAAGAGCTGATTGTCGAAGACCTGCGGCGTGATGACCTCGTCGTATCCGTGGCGCTTATAAAGGCGACGCAAATATTCCAGCAGTCCCACATACACCTGGGTACCGCGCGGCAAAAAGAAGGGGGACGCCGGAGCCCAGTCGTGGAAGGCAAAAAGCTCGAGCTCTTTGCCCAACTTGCGGTGGTCGCGCTGCTTGGCTTCCTCGAGGCGCTTGAGATGCACTCGCAGAGCCTTATCGCTCGGGAAGGCGGTGCCGTAGATGCGTTGCAGCATGGGATTGCGCTCGTCGCCACGCCAATACGCACCGGACACGGAGGTAAGTTTGAAGGCCTTGAGGAATCGCGTGGAGGGGACGTGGGGCCCTTTGCAGAGGTCCGCCCAATCGCCGTGTTGGTACACCGAAATGGGATCGTCGAGGCGCTCAAGATGTTCCAGCTTGTAGCTCTCGCCGAGTTGACTGAGCAGCGCTTCGGCCTCGGCCTTACTAAGGACGCGGCGCTCGAAGCGATGGTCCGCGTCGATGATCTCACGCATGGTGGCCTCGATGCGCCGCAGATCATCCTCCGAGAACGCGCCCTCGGGACGATAGAAATCGTAATAAAAGCCGCTTTCCGTGGCGGGACCGAAGGTGACCTGGACACCTGGGAAGAGGCGCTGAACCGCGTCGGCCATCACATGCGCGCTGGAGTGACGGATAATCTCCAGGGCCTCTGGGTCTTGGGC
>CAYWAT010000071.1:0-7428 GCA_964456305.1 uncultured Polyangiales bacterium
TATCCCGAATACGACGCCTACCTCTTCGAAGGCCTAGCGCAGTCAAGCGGCGTGCATTCGGTGGGCGTGGTCTTGACCTTTTGGGAACGCATCGACCGGTTGCGCAGCTCTCCCGATGGCTCAAGCCCTGTGCCGGAGAGCACACTAACCCGTGACGCCGAAGTCATCGCCTTGCTGGAAGAACGCAAGGTTATCGATGCCGAAACCGAGGCCCAGGTGCGCGCGTGGTTGGCGGCGACGCGACAATCGCCGCGTTCTGCACGCGCCAGCCACGATGTCCCGAGCCCAAGCGAGGCCGAGCTGCATTACAAGGCCCTTAACACCTGGCTCAACGACTGGAGAGCACAGGCCAAGGCCTTGATCACCCGTCGCGACGACCGTGTGCGCTTGGGACTCAGCAAACGCCGCAGCCGCAAACGCCCCAGCGCCGAAGACAAAGACCTGGCCAGCGTGAGCGAAAAGGAAAACGTTGATGATAATGGCGCCGATTAACGTTAAGTAGCTATGAATCGCCCCGTCTTGGCTTATGACGACCAAGACGGGGCGTGGCATTTAAAGCACACGCCCGCTGCAGGCTATCCCCGCACAAGTACTCTGAGCAGCTCGTCCCAGTTATGCTGATGAATCATTGGATGGTTCACGAAAAACTCTCTCATGCTTGGGGAGTTGGATATCTCTTGGAGGTACGCTTGGATTACTCGCAGGAGTTGAATGTGAAGGTCGGTGACGTGTTTATAACAGCGGTGACACAAAACGGCACTATGCTCGAGGACATAGTTGATGGAGATAATTGCTTTGACCATCGCGATGGTGAGCTCGGACAGCACCGACCCATAATGCTCAATCACATCGAGAGGGTGTGCTGGACTAGGATCGACGAGCTCAAGGCGGGCGCATGCATGATCAAGCGCTGTTTGAACCTTGAAGAGCGCGTCACTCGTAAGATCGATGCCGTTTTGGGTACATTCGCGCAATTCTAGCGCCTTCTCTCGGTAATGAGCGCTGCGACAGGTTTGCTGGATGCCCAAGTTTGATGATCGTAGGGTGTCAATGTCGCCCGCGTAGCTTTTGGAGGTCGCATTTTCGTTACTGGAGGAGGTTGAAGACCGGTGACACGCTCCTAAGGCAACCAAACATAAAAAACACAGTAAAATTAAGCGTAGGCACAGCATCATCGCGTGCCAACGTAGCATACGCTCTGTGGATAAGCCCGGCGCTGCGCTGCTGGCGTTAATGGCGGGCGATTGCGATGGCTACTGCACGAGCAGTTTTCTAAGTAAATTAGCCCAGGCGCGGTTTCGGATGCTGAGAGAGTTATCTCCCGGGATATTCAGTATTTGATTGGTTTGCAAGACGTAGTTGATATAGCCTTCGACAGATGCGGCGAACTGGGCGATAACATCGTCGTTGATATGACGATAGCAGTCATGGCAATGACTTGAGGGATCCTCAGCAGCCCTATCGATGGCGGCGAATACCTGATCTCCTGCGATGCTCAGAGTCACCAGCTTTTCGGCGAGTTCAGTGAGCATGATGTCTGGTTCCTCGGTATTTAATGGCAGTGGGTGCTCAAGTTCCTCACATACCCTCTCCAGCCAGATACTGAGGCGAGCTAATACTTGGCTGGTGGCGTTGTCATCAGTTTGGGAAAGCACACACGACATAAGTGCGCTAGCTTTTCTATTGACTACGCTGGTACATGCTTTTCTAATATTTCTAGAGTTCTTTACATTGATGCCTATTTCTTTCCTCAGTTGATTAAAACGAGAGGATGATAACGATTTAGTTTTACCTGCATTGGAGGATGAGGCTTGAGTTTGCTGTTTATTGGCTTCGCAGGCGCTGAGGACAACAACACAGGTTAAGACAACAGAGATTTTGAACATCGTAAAGCTAAGCTCGAACAACAAGAAAGAGAAGATAAGATTAGAACGTCAAGCTTGGCCTCCGTTGCGACAGCATGCAAGGCGACAGATGATCGCGCTGCCTTACGCTACCGCTTGACCAGTTTTCTGAGCAACTCAGCCCAGTTAGCGGTATCAATTTTTATATGCTCTTGTAGAAAAGTGCCTTCGACTCGGCCAGCGTTTGCATGTGCCGACATCGCGTTGAGATATCGCTGAATGAGATGGACTAAGGCAATATGAACCTCAGTGACGTTTTCGAAGCAGGGGTGACACGTCGCTTTTTCCATATTGGTGGCGATTGCAATGTCGGTCATGACTTGGGTCATCGCCTTAGCTAGCGAGACAAGCTTGGGGCGGTAGCGGATCAGTATGTCATTTGCATTATTGGGGTTGAGACCACTATTTTCGAGATGCTCGCAGGTGCTATTGAGTACCGTTTGTAGTTCGTGCAGTGCTTTGCTTGTTTTGTCAGAGCGTGTTTGTGTGCATCGCATAAGCTCTCGAGCTTTGTGGGTGTAGACATAGTCATCGTCCCCACAAATTTGCTGAAGAGCCCAGTCAAAGATGGCCATGGTCTCGATGACGTGAGGATTTGCTTTGAGCTGTGCGCTTTCTGGATTGATCGCCTGTTGATCAGATACATTGCAGGCAATAAGTGCCGCAGCGCTCATCGCGATAAAGAGTGGGAAAGACTTAAACAGCACAGCAGCCCCTATAAGCAATACAAAGCGCGGATTTCTGTAGCCGCTGGGCCGAGAGCTTGTCGCTAAACCCGTCTTCGTGCAAGCTTTCCCAGCAAGAGAAGCCACATAGGATGGTGCGTGTCTCGAGAGGACCTTGAGGACCTTAACGCGTGACCAGTTTTCTCAAGATGATGGCCCAGCCGGGTTTTTTGATCACCAAATCGGCATTAGGCGGATTGGTTTGCAACATGTGTTGTGAATTCAAGGCGTAGTTGATGTACGATTCGATGAGATTAACGAAGTGAAAATAAGTCTCATCAACATATTTGTAACAGTCATGGCATTTTGATTGTGGATGCGGTGGATTGGCCTGACTAATCGCAGAAAGTTCAGCAAATAAATCATTCGCCTCATCGAGTAGCTCCGCGCAGAGTTGCCCTAGTTCTTTGAGCTTGCTTCTGAGTGTGGGCTGAGGCCCTGTGATGGGGATGTCTGCAATTTCGCTGAAGCGAGTACATACCTTGTCGAGCCAGGCTTGCAGTTTGTTCAGGGCCTTGCTGATCGGATCGCGGCGACTTTGGGTGCAGCGCTCGAGTTCAAATGCGAAAAATCTGTATCGACTGTTGGGGCAAACACGATTTTTGATCATGTTGTGAATATCGATGCTGTGATTGATATCTTTGACGAGATAATCAAACATCGGCCCTTGCGATAAATCGGACTTGGGACTGCCTTGCGCGATTGTTTTCTCGCATGCGCTGAACAGCAAGGCGCTGATGCACATCATGAGGATGGGAAACATCCTGCGACCGAAACGATGCAGGCATGAGGGCGGGTAAAACATCTACATCACCGTCGTATAAGCGTTTTGGGTGGCTGCGGAGGATAGCTAGCGCCTGACCAGTTTTCTTAATATGGCCGCCCAGCCAGGGTTTTTGATGCGGAGCTTGTCGGCTTTGTATTCCGGTCTGCCTAAGAGATGTTCTGATTTGAGTGCTTCGCTAAGGTAAATTTCGAGCAAACCGATGATAGCAAAATGAGGCTCTTGGATATATTCAAAACACTGATGACATATCTTGCGATTGCTTTGGGTCACTTCGTTGATGCTAAGGTTAATCGCTTCTGCTTCGATGCCAGAAAATAGCGTGTTGGCTTGTTCAAGAATCTTTTTGAGCACTGCTGACAAATATTCGAATGTCTTTCCGGTGTTTGGTGCATTCGCAAGTGCAGTGAAATTCTTACAAACCAAATCAAACCAGTTTTGTAAGTGTTTTAATACTGCTGCGGTGGAGTCTGAATGCGGACTGTTGTCTGCACAGACTCTGAGCATGCTGGCAAGTTGTTGATAGTGAGCATCGCCGCACATCCTAATGCGAATGGCTTTGTGTATGTTGCCGATAATTTGAATGTCTGACGGTGTAATGCCTTTCTCTTCTGCAGGAAGGCTCGAGTCGCTTGGTTTTTTTGCACTTTCGCAGGCGCTCAGCGTTATGACACAGACAAAAACAACAGCGATTTTGAACATCGTACAGCTTGCTTGAAAAACAGAGGAACTTAGGGCGCCGAGCTTGGCTCAGTTTCGACAGCATGCAAGCTGGCGGACGATATGAGCCCATGGTTGCTTGAGAGTTTCGGGATCATCGTAGGGGTCGAGTCCAAATTCCTGTAAAATCGCCTTATTGTTGGCAAATCGGATGAGTGCCTGGATAATTTCAACGAGCTTTACGTGCTGATTGTTCAGATAACAGTAGCAAGCGTTTGTATCGTTCGCGTCGTTGCTGCCAATACGCTGAAGTTGGCTCATCGTTGGCGCAATGCCGTTTCTCACGGCTTTAATAAGCTGCACATACTGCTCTGTGTCGATGGGAAGGCGGGGGTCGAGCTCGCTCTTTTCAAATCCTTGACAAGCCAATGCGATAATTTCGTTGAAATCACGTAATGCACGTTGGCTCGGGCTAGAATTGCCTCGGGTGCAGATCTCAATCGAGCGGGTGGCACTCACGAGTTGCTGCACTCTGCAATTTCTGAGGATGGTACTGCGAAGATGATCGAGTGTTTCGACCAGCAGCGCTTCAGATTTGTTTGCTCGAGTATTGTGCTCGGCATCTGATGCTTTAGATGTTGGACACGCGGTAATAAAAAGACACAAAAGTGCTGTGATAGCTAAGATAAAGGTTTTGCGCATAGCTAAGCTCGCTATGGATTAAGATGTGAAGCCTAATTTTAATAATAAGTTCGCAGTTAGTTTACCCGCCGACCCTGTGATGAGCAACATGCCTGTAGTCGGGCCAATGCCTGAGCTGTCGAGTCGCCTGGCAACGCTGCCGTGCATTGATCAAGCTTGTCGGCGAGGTTTGTATATACTCGGTTGGCGCATAGGTTCTTAAGAAGAAAGTCACGAAAAAGAATATGTCGGCTGATGTCATCGATCAGCGTGTGAGCGTTGTTTGATAAATCAACTTTGTCAGTATTAGATGGAGAGTGGGAACGCTTGTGGGTGAGATTTTCACCTTCACAGGCCACGAAAGAAACAACGCAGATAAAAACAGCAACTGCCTTGAACATAATAAGCCAACATTAAGAGAAGCGTTTTACAACAGAGCGCCAAACCTGGCTCAGTTTTGGCAGCATGCAAGTTGATGCAGGATGTGTAGCCATGACTGATCCAAAATTTTCTGATCGTCCTCGGGGCTAAAACCAAACTCCTGTGTGAAGATCGAACTCGATGCGAAGATTAACGAAGCATGGATAATATCAACCAAGTAAGCATGGCCTCTACTTATATGACAGTAACAGGTGCGGTTGTTATCAGCGGGGCTGCGTCTGACAACATTAAGCTCGATCATCGCAGGCGCCATTATGTTACGCACACGTATCAGTAGCTCTACATTCTCTTTAAGAAGGTCGTAAGTAAGGTGACGACGTTTCTGGATAGCGTTGAATTCCTTGCAGGCAGAAGTCAGGGCAGCTTGAAAGTCGGCAAGGCTTTTTGGGGCAAGTCCTCTGGCGTTGTGTGTGCAGGTTTCTAACTCTTTAACCGCAGCTTGATATGCTCGATTGTTACATGCGTGGATGATATTTCGGCGCGCACGCTTGATAATCCGAACACTTTCCTCATAGAGCGATGATGGCGCTGTTTTCTGATGACTCTCGGATGTTTGAGGGTTGCTGCACGCAATTAGAGCTATTCCTAAGAGGCAAATCTGAAGCAATGAAGTAATCTTGGGCATGGCTGATAAAGACATCGGAGAAAAAAAGGAAGCGGAGCTTAATATCACGAACCGATTCGTCCAGTCGCTGCCCGCCGACCCTGTGATGAGCAACGTGTCGCGTCAGGTGCTTGCTGCCTGCTTTTCGCGGGTAAAGCCGGTGGTGTTTAAGGCGCCGAAGACGGTTGCCTATGCCAACGAGGTGGCTGCCTTGCTTGGATTGCCGCAGACGTGGTGTGATTCGCCGGAATTTGCCGAAGTGTTTGCCGGCAATCGTTTGCTGGAGGGCATGGATCCCTTTGCGATGTGTTACGGAGGCCATCAATTTGGGCATTGGGCTGGGCAATTGGGCGATGGGCGCGCCATTGTGCTGGGAGAGGTTGCGCATGCGGACAAACACTGGACGCTGCAGCTCAAAGGGGCAGGTCCTACGCCTTATTCGCGTGGCGCCGATGGTTTTGCGGTGTTGCGCTCGTCGTTGCGCGAGTTTTTGTGCAGCGAAGCCATGTTTCATCTGAGCGTGCCCACCACACGGGCGCTGAGTTTGGTGCTGACCGGCGAAGACGTTCCGCGCGACATGTTTTATGACGGCAATGTGGAACTTGAGCCTGGGGCGGTGGTGTGTCGGGTAGCGCCGAGTTTTATTCGCTTTGGCAGCTTTGAATTATTCGCGCACCGCGGCGATATTGACACCTTGCGCACGCTCACGGACTTTACGCTGCGCACACATTTTCCGCAGCTGGGCGCGCCTTGCAAAGAGGTGTATTTGCAATGGCTAAGCGAGGTTGTGCGAACGACGGCCGAGCTCATCGCGCGCTGGATGAGCGTGGGCTTTGTGCATGGGGTGATGAACACCGATAATATGTCGATTTTGGGGCTTACCCTCGACTACGGCCCCTATGGTTGGGTGGATAACTATGATCCCGAGTGGACACCCAATACCACCGATGCCGAAATGAGGCGTTATTGTTATGGCAATCAGCCTAAAATCGCGCTGTGGAACTTAGTGCAGCTGGCCAACGCCTTATATCCCTTGGTTGAAGACGTTCCGGCGCTGGAAGAGACCGTCATGCGTTATCAATCCCTCTTTGACGATGCGTGGCTGGGACAGATGGCGCGCAAACTGGGGCTCAAAAAGCTGGCCGGCGAGCAAGATCAGCGGCTGCTGAAGGAGTTGTTTGCGTGCATGCGCTTGGTCGAGACCGATATGACGATCTTTTTTCGGCGCTTGGCCCAACTTCCGCTCGATGAAGAGGCTTGTGCCGAGCAAACAAAGGACAGACGTTGGCAGCCTTTACTTGATGCCTTTTATAACCTCGATGCCTTGCGGCCAGAGCAGCGTCAGCGCTGGGATCGATGGTTGCGCAGCTATCAAATGCGCGTGCGGCAAGACAATGGGGATATGCAAAGCCGCCAAGAGAGCATGCGCAGCGCGAATCCCAAGTACGTGTTGCGCAACTACCTGGCCCAACAAGCCATCGACAAGGCCCAGGACGATGACTTTTCCATGGTGCACGAGCTTTTGGAATTGTTACGTCACCCTTACGACGACCAGCCAGACAAAGAACACTTCGCTGCCAAACGCCCCGAGTGGGCAAGGCACAAAGCCGGCTGCTCGATGCTGTCATG
>CAYWAT010000071.1:7438-13676 GCA_964456305.1 uncultured Polyangiales bacterium
AGTTCGTGAGCGCAACCGTTGAGCCTAGACCGCTCTCGCTTCACTCTGATCCTGGTTTGCGTCCGGTCCTCGTCTCTCAAGGTACTTATACATACATTTTCGTTCCTGTGGTCCGGGCGCACTCAGGTTCAAAGCAAATCGAGAACGGTCTAGCGCTGCGCGCCGCCAGCAAAGCTGGCCGTGAGAAATCTTATCGAGCAGGTCTGGCATTGAGTTGACCGGCAAATAAACCTAAACTTTCGGTATGGTTGATTTCCAAAAGAGCTACACCGTCGAGTTATCTGCGGATTACGAGCTCGTCATTCCCGAAGAGCTACGCGAGGCGATGCATCTCAAAGCAGGAATGCGTTTGCGATTGCTGCGTTACGGTGAGCGCATTGAAGTGATTCCCCTGTCTCCCATGGCAGCGATGCGCGGCTCCCTGAGCGGTATGGACGCTACGATTGAGCGCGATGAATCTGATCGGTTATAAATAGCGCATAGAAGATCAGGTTGAGTCATGAGCAAACGCAGTGTGGATTGGGAGGACGGTCTTGCGAAGGATTTACGCAAGCCAGGTTTTGCACAGGAGTTTATTGCTGCCCTTATTGAGGAAGGCATGAGCTTGCACGAGGCGCTCGGGACGACGATACGTGCCTATGGCGTCAAAGAGTTCGCGCAAAAGGTTGGCTTACCGAGTTCAAACGTATCGCGTGCGATTCAACCTGCTTACAATCCGAGCAAGAAAGTCCTGCAGCAGCTCCTCGCGCCTTTCCAGCTTCGCCTCGCCGTGATTCCAGATACGCGTGATGATGAAGACAGGGCTGCTTAGATAGGTATCCGCGCGCTTGCTTTCAAATCCGTGTGAGAAAAGGCTAGGGCGTTTCGAAGGTTGTTTTGAGTGGCACAATCCAGTTGTGATCGGCCCAAGGGGCAAGTGAAACCTGGGTGAGATCAACTTTGGGATCGATGAGACGTTGTGAGGGGCGACCATTGAGTGATGCCCACGCATCGGCATAAATACGCACAGATTTTACCCCATCGGCGGCGAAATGCGCCTTTAGGTATCGGGCAAAGCTCACAATCATCATGGGTTGCGTGCTTAACATTCGTTGCTGAAAGGTACTGAGTGTTTCGCGGGGATGAATCACCCACTGACGTCCGCTTTGCGTCGACTGCACGCGATAGGTCACTTGGCCGGTTTTCTCCATCAGCATCACATTCCACGCAAAACGATAACCGCGCTCCGTCCAACAGGGATATCCGGGGTAAAGATACTGACGCAGGGGTATGAGTAGCTGCAGGGAAAAAAAGATCGCCAAGCCAATGCGTTGCCATGCTGGGAAAAAACGATGTGTACGCTGTTGCGATACCTGGGCATGGTCTGTGGCTTCAGGATCCACAGACTGCTTGAGCACAATTTGCCGACACTGACGCCAAATCCAGAGGGGCCAGTCAGGGGCAAAGAAAAGCGTGGTTACCACGCTCATCACCCAGGGAAATATGCCGATGTTAAAAAGCATCGCGGTGAGTAGATGAAAGACCAGCAGCACAAAATAGGCCCAGGGGCGGGTGCGGCGCCAAAGCAGCCAGGCGATAATGCTGAGATCAAAGAGAAAACCCGCCCAACTCATCGCGATGGCGGTGCTACGTTGCGCCAAAAGCCCGCCTATCCAGGGCAGATGATCAAACGTGTGCAGCCAGGTATGCAAAGGCTCGCCGCGCAATAGCCAGTCGCTTTTAAGCTTCGCTAGACCAGCAAAGATATAGACCAGCGCAAGTTGCAGCCGCAGCGTCCACAATACCCATGCGGGTGCGTGGTGCGCGCGCATTTGTGGCTTGCGCCAGACGTCTACAGACCAGCGCTGATGCAAAGGCATCATGATCATCAGCACGCTGAGCAAACTAACAAGGTAGTAATGGTTGAGATAAGTCGTTTGATCGATGAGCTCCACATAGGTGAAGAGCAGAAAAAACAGCAGAGTGCTGAGGCGATACAAAAAACCCAGGGCAATGCCTAAAGCAGCGAGGCCCATGAGGGCAAAATGCAGATACATGCCCCAGGCTGGCCAGGCCTGAATCCATTCGAAGCCGGGGTAAGCAAAATGAAACGTTGGCTGAATGTAGAGCGCGTCGATCCAGCCTTTGAGCGCAAAACGCAGCGTTCCCAAGAACATCATCAGCCCGAAGGCGATGCGAAACGCTGCAAGCGAGGCGTTGTTAACTCCTCTAAACCGTTCTCGCTTTACTCTGATCCTGGTTTTCGTCCGGTCCTCACGACGCGTGCGAGCGGAGTGAGCGCCTGCGAAAGTAGGGCAGCGGAGTGCGGCGGAGCCGGAGCTCAAGGTATCCGTAATATACATTTTCGGTTCTGCGGTCCGGGCGCACTCAGGCTCAAAGCAAATCGAGGGCGGTTTAGACGTCTGAGATACTGATCAAAATAGAGTCTAATCGCCGTCGGTATCGTTAAAGGTAATCGTAATCGCCAACGCGCCGGCAACATCCACCGCAAGAGTGCGATGCAAGGTGGCCAGGGCTTCGTAAGCACTTTCGACCAATAGGAGAGACTGACGAATCGCTTCGTCTAAAGGCTCAGGCAGTGCTTGCAATGCGTTGCGAGCAGCATCAATGTGTTCGATGACCCTGCTGTCCAACGACGCGTTACGTGATTTGAGATAATCCTGAAAGCTTGTGCGCTCAGCGCTTGTTTGGGCGCCAAGATACATCGCCTCGACGCCATCCAAGGTGTCACGCATGTCTTCGATGCTGCGCTGACTAAAGCGCGACTCCATACTGTCGAACTGAGGCTTACCACCCGAGCGCTTGCCCATGGGTTTGCCCAGCTTGAGCTCCTGAATGTTTTCTACGGCAAAGACCATGCGGTTAAAGAGCTCGCTGATCGCGGCATGCAGGCTGTCGAAGGTCTCGCTGGTGTTGTCTGCATCGATAAACTCACCGCGGTAGTTATCGCCATCGTTGGCCCAGGCGCGGCGGAGAACTTGCGCTTGGGTGTACACATCGCCGGTGAGGGCATTGAGATATTCGCAGCGGCGTGCACCTGCACCTGCATCATTGAAACCTGCAAGGATGGCATCATCGCCTGCATTGGGGTCGAAGATAAGATACTCGATGACAGGCAAGCCGCGCAGCACGGTTCCCCAGATGTCGATGGGCATGATGGTGTTTGAGGAGTCGATAAATTCGTCGATGGCATCGCTGCGTGCTGGCCAAAAGTCGATCAGAGGTCCGACGCGGTAGGGATTCTCGCGATAAGGGCCCGTTGCGAAGGCATCGCCCTGTTTCCACGACTGACGTGCCGTAGACCAAGCCTCTTGCAGGGTATCCAGTGTATTTTGACTTGGCGCCGTGCAGAAATCTTGGCTCGCTTGCTCTAATGCCTGACTGCGGGTCTCGAAATCGGCATAGGTGGCGATGATGACCGAGTCGACGGTTGCTTGCAGCATCGCGGAGCGATCAAAGGTGGTGGAGTTTGACTCACTGCAACCAAGCGCTGCCGTACAAAGCAGTAGACTTAGAGTAAGCGTCACGAAAGAGGTATGAGCGTTCATAAGGACTCCAAGAAGGTGATGAGTTTTTCGCGATCGATGGCATTCATCTGACGGAAGTTCTCTTTAGCCACTTCTGCTTCGCCGCCGTGCCATAAAATCGCCTCTTCGATGCTATGGGCGCGGCCGTCGTGCATTAAACGCAGATGCTGGTTGACCTGCTCGACGAGGCCCAAGCCCCACAAAGGCGGCGTGCGCCATTCATTGCCCTCGGCGTCAAAGACAGGACGGTTATCGCTGAGCGCGTCGCCCATATCGTGCAGCAGCATATCGGTGTAAGGCCAAATAAGCTGTCCGCTGAGCTCGGGGAAATCAGGATTATTGTCGGTGGTATGGCTGGGCGTATGGCAGCTAGTGCAGCCCGCTTGGTTAAAGAGCCATTTACCGCGCAAGACATCGGGGTCATCCCAATTGCGGCGCACCGGTACAGCGAGAGTGCTGGAATAGAAGACGACTTTGTCGAGGAGCGCATTGCTGATTTCAGGCTCGCCACCCGTGATGGCATTAACGCAGTCCGTTTGCGGCGCGGGGCAGTTGTTATTGGGAAAAAGTCTAGAAGTGATGCCAATGTCGCCTAAAAAGGCCGCTGCCGTTTGTTGCAGTAGGCTGGGTTGCTCTGCTTTCCAGCCAAAACGACCAATGCGCAGCCTTTGTGCGCTGACATCCCAGACCATATTGATGCGCCCGGAGATCCCATCGCCATCGGCATCGTTCGGATCGCTGAGGGCAATGAGACGCTCACGATCGATAGATTCTAAAAGGCCAAGGCCAATCATCGCTGGAGCGACACGGGGTGAGACGCGTAGCTCAGGGTGCAGTTCGCCGTAGGCTGCTTGATCGATGTCGTAAATAGGATCGCGCAGGGTATAGGTCTCGCCGTCGGCATAACTGCCTTGGATAAGATCGTGGCGAATGCGAATGCGCACCTCGGGATCGATGCCAAGCGTGGCAAAAGGCTGTAGTTGACCGCCGTAGTTGGGGTCTGGAAGGGCGCCGCCATGTGCATCTTGGCCGGGAATGCTGATACGCAGCAGCACGCCCACAGGCGTTTCGTCTAACTCTAGCGGGGGAATACCGCGGCCGTCTTTGACATGGCAGTTGGCGCAGGCACGGGCATTGAAGGTGGGGCCAAGACCATCGCGGGCATCCGTGGATGCTGGGGCTGTGACCCAGTTTTCATTGAAGAAGCTATCGCCAGAAAAGAAAGGCGCGCGGCGATCGCTATCGAGGTTCGCCGCTGGAAAGGTAAAGGCCTGGCTGCCTAAAAGTAAAACATTGGTGGTCTCGCCGCCCGCAAGCCACTCTCCCTCCTGCACTTCTGCAGCAGGGGTGCCCTGATTGTCGCAGCCTTGCTGTAACCCTAGGCTAAGAAGCAGGAACGACATGGTTTTGAGAGAGAGGGTTTGCTTTGATTGAGTCATAGGAAGGTAGGCGACGAGAAATCCGAGGTTAACTGTTATTCAGGGATGACCGCGGTCAGGCCAAAGAGCTCAAAGGCATCAAACAAAACCTCTTCAACTTCGCGCAAAGCGTCGATGAGGGCTTGCACTTTGTCTTGATCGTCGCTGCTTGCTCCAGGCGCAATGGCTTGGTCGAAGGGCACCGGCAGTTCGTTCGCCGATTGCAATGCAGCATCGATCTTGCTGCCGATTTCCGTTGCAAGGTCAGGATTACGGCGCTCAATCAAGTCTTTAATACCAAGGCCCGATACCGAACTAACGCTGACACCGTTGTAGCTGCCGTTGAAGACGTTGAGAATTCCCTGCACGTCTTGAATCATGTCGCGGTGCGTGTTGTCACTAAAGCAAGAGTGCTCATCTTCTTGATCCTTTGAATCAAGCGCCGCTTGCAAGCGCTCGCCAGCGGTCTCGAAGCCTGCAAGCACGATCATGCCCGTCATGACTTTTTTGATGGCATCGAGAGGGGGCTCGGTGGTGAAGGTGGCGCGGTAGTTGGAGCTATTGTCGGCTAACCATGCATCGCGCACCTGCTCAAGATGGGTGATGAGCAGATCAGCAATGGTGAGAAGATACTCGCCACGGCGTTGCTGATTAGACGCGGTGCCTGATCCATCGGTGACATAATCGGTGTGAGGGCGGTTACCGGGACCGTTAGCATTGAAGTCCTGACCCCAGAGTAAGAACTCGATGGGATGCCATCCGACGCTGACGTTGGCTTCGGAGTCGTTTTCGCCGTTTTTTCCCTCGAGGGTGTCAGCATCGAGGGGAATATTAGGGTCGTTAATGATGCCAGTAGTAGGCATGCCTTGGACGTAATCGACGTGGTTTTCATCCATGGGCCAGGCATTGAGCAAACCTTCGGGACCGTCGGTTGGGTTGTCGATAGGACCGTCGTAGAAACGGTACACCTCGGTTTGCAGGTATGGTTCGCGTGCAGCGAGCCAAGCTTGCTTTGCGGCCTCAAGCCTGTCCTCTGTTGGATCCGCCACAAAGTCTTGCAGAGCTGTTCGCAATTTTTGGGCTTCGGTGATCGAGTCTTCATAGCTAGCAAGGACGATGGCGCTGTAGTTGTTGATGACATCTTGGGCGACAGCTGTTTCGTCCGCGGAAAGTACAGCGGCGTCATTTTGCGTATTCGTCTCACCGTCGTCGCTACAGGAAATCGCGAAGGCGAGCGCGAAAAGCACGCCAAGTAAGGGGTATAGTCGAGTCATGGTTTGATTCTCCTCATGG